>JBLHUT010000019.1:0-23201 GCA_047629975.1 Paracoccaceae bacterium | reverse complement strand
CGCGCCACCGCGGTGTGCTGCGGCTTGATCTGGGATTGAACCTGCCTTTGATCGGGCTTGGGGCCTCTGCGGCGACGTATTATCCGGCGGTGGGAGAGTTGGTTCACGCGCAGGTCCTGATCCCGGAGCACGCAGGCGTGGCCAATGCGATCGGGGCGGTTGTGGGGCGGATCAGCATGCGTCGTTCCGGCACGGTCACGTCACCGTCCGAAGGGCGCTACAGGGTGCACCTTGAGACCGGTCCGGAGGATTTCACCGACGCAGCCCCCGCGCTGGCACGGCTAGAAGAGGTGTTGCGCGCACACGCAATCGAGGCCGCGATGGCGTCTGGTGCGCAAGACGTTCAGGTCACGGTGACAAAAGACATCCGGCAGGCCCGTACTGAGGCCCGCGATGTTTTTCTTGAGGCCACGCTCACAATCGAAGCCTCGGGCCGGCCCCGTATCGCGGTCTAGGGTGCCGGAGAGGCTAAAGCGACACGCGCCCCAACGCCCCGGGCAGCGCGTCCAGCGTGCCGATCCCCGCCAGCTGCGCCATGTGCCACGCAAGCACCTGATTGCTGGACAGGGCCGGCTTGCCACAGCGGGTCTCGACCGCGTCGATCACGTCAAGCGTGCGCAGATTGGTGCACGATAAAAACACCGCGTCGACATCGGCTGATTTTGCAAGATCCGTGGCCGCGGTGATCAACGCATCAGGGGCAATGCGCGCGACCTTGACCTCTTCGGCTTCGTTGAAGGATCCGAATACGGTACTTTCGACGCCCATATCCGCCAGAACGTCGCGCAATCCTGCGGACACTTCCTCGACGTAGGGTGACAGAAACGCGATTTTGCGCAGGCCCAGTGCGGCGCAGGCCGCGACCAGCGCGGACACCGGCTCGGTTACATGCGCGGTGGCGATACCGCTGCGCACCAACGCCCCGATCCGTGCGGTGCCAATCACCGATGTCCCCGAGGTGCAGCCGTATCCGACCGCATCAAAATGCGCACCGGCGGGAAAAAGAGCCGCAGCATTCGGGATTTCGGCCTCCATCGCGGCCAGTGTTTCCCGCGATACCTCAAGCCCGCTTGGCACGCGGGAAACATAGAGTTGGGCGTGGGTCGGGATCAGGCGGCGAAAATCCTGTTCGATGGTTTCATCGGTTTGCAGAACCACAAGACCCAGTGTCGGGCGTTCGGTCGTGTCGAGTGTGTAATCGAAATGGGTCACGGCGCACCTTTTATCTGGTGGAAAGAAAGGGTTATCAGCTGGAAAGAACGGGAATTTGCGGCGGTGCGGGTTCCGATAGAAACGCGGCACCGGTCTCGTTGATCACAATGTTTTCCTCATGCACCAGAATCCGGCCCGGTGCCACTTCGATGCCCGGCTCCAGTGTCAGGACCATTCCGGCCTTCAGAACCGTGTGGTCATCCGGGATCAGGGACGGCGCCTCGGTCAGTTGCATACCCAGCCCGTGACCCAGGCGGCCCGCATCGGACCCGCCTGCGCCACCGGTGACGATCTGGTCCATCGCGGCAAAGACTTGTGCAGCAGTGGCGCCGGGGCGGGCCACGGCCAGTCCGGCCTGCACCGCCTCGATCAGGCGGGCGTATCCGGCCGAGACATCCGGCGCGGGCGGGCCAATCGAAAAATTCCGGTCAAAATCGCAAAAATAGCCATCCCAGACCAGACCGGTATCAAGCATCAGCACATCGCCTGTGGCCAGCGGCGCGTCTTGAGCGGGTGAAATCACGTCGTCGTAACCGCCCGCAGCCGCCGCGCCGGCAAGATAGGGCACCCAATCGGCGCCTTCTTCAAGGCACAGCATTTGAAACCGGCGAAAAACCTGCGACAGCGGGGTGCCTTGGTGCGCGATTTCTGGCACGCGGGAAAAGGCGCGGTTCGCGATGGAACAGGCGGTCTGTATCTTGGCAATCTCGGCGGGGGATTTGACCATCCGCAAAGCCCGCAAAATCCCGTCATCCGCGCAAAACCGGATCGGTGCAACGGCGGCACAAAGGCGGGCATAATCAGCCAGCGGCATCCTAAGGTGGCTTTCGTGGCCCATCGGCAGCCCGACCCGGCCCGTGGGGCCGATCGTTTCGCGCAAGGTCTCTGCCAGCAATGACACGCCGTCATCGGACAGGTCGGGGGCACGCCACGTGCGGATATCGGTGATCCAGCCACGCGCCATCAGCGGCGCACCGATCGCGGGGATCACGGCCACGGGGGCGCCTGTGGCGGGTACAATCACAAACCACGGCCGTGTCGGGCTTTCCCAGAACCGTGTCAGAAATCCGGTAAAGTAACGGACTTCGGGTTCGGTGGTGAGCAACAGCGCATCAATCCCTGCGGCGGCCATGGCGGTTTGAGCCCGTGCGGTACGCGCACGAAATTCGGCATCTTTGAACCCGCGCTGTGGTGTCGGGGTCATGCGTCGGGGGCTTCGCTCAGGAACGTCAGTACCCGCGACGTCCCGCTTAACCCGAGGGCGGTGCGGTCGGCGTTTGATGCGGCCAGCAGCGCGGCAAGCCCGGCCCCCCCCGAGGGCGTGCTTGCCAGATTACAGGAGGACAGCACCGGCATCGCGTCCGCGGCTTCCTGTTCGGACAGGGTGACAAAGACATCCGCGTCGCGCGCCAGCCCCTTGAGCGCAATCAGAGAGGCTTCCTTGCAATCGAGCCGTCCCATCGCAGAGACAGGACCGGTGGTGGCCACGAACCGGCCTGCCTTGATGCTTTCGAAAAGGGCGGGGGCGGCATCGGGTTCTACCACAACAATCGTCGGCTCCGCGCCCCAAACCACCCGCGCAAGGGCCGCGACCGCGCCTGCCAGCCCCCCCACACCGGCCTGCAAAAAGATATGCGTGGGCGGTGTGGGGATCTGGGTTGCGGCCTCGTCGATCATCGCAAGGTAGCCTTCCATCAGCCGGTGAGGGGGCTGGGTGTACCCTTCCCACGAACTGTCGGACAAAAGCTGGCCTGCGCCGCTGGCCGCGGCGGTCTTTGCGGCGGTCATGCTGGCTTCGTAATCCACGCCTGCGCGCACGACCTGTGCCCCTTTGTCCCGCAGTCTGTGGGCAAAGCTTTCGGGGACGGTCTGTGCGATATAGATGATTGCGTTTGCGCCAAAGACTCGTGCGCCTGCGGCAACGGACAATCCGTGATTACCGGCACTTGCGGTGATATAGGTTTTTCCGGCAAGCGCGGTTGCAAGCTCTGTCGCACCGGTTGCAACTGCATCGGTGGCGATGACATAGGCGGCCCCCAATGCCTTGAAACTGCCAAGCGCCATGCGCGCACGTTCGTCCTTGACCCAGACCTGCGCGACCTGCGCGATCTGTGCCAGATCGGTGGCCGAGACCAACGGTGTCTGCCGGGCAGCGGGACATTGGGCAAGCAATGTTTGTACCGCGCCTGCGTCCGTGCTGGGAAACGGGATCGAGGGGGCAAGTTTCAGGTCGGTGTGCGTATTGGAAAGCAGATGCATGGGGGTCCTTGGCGCTGGCATGAGAAGCGGGCCTTCGAGGTCTGTCACCCGCGCCCGAAGCCTAGGTCGGATCAGGTAGCGGAACAAGCCCTTCCGCTCTCTGTATCATGATCCGGCTCTAGTAGACCAGCGACGGCAGCCAGAGCGAGATTGCCGGGACATAGGTGATCAGCATCAGGGCGACCAGTGCCGCGGTGATGAACGGTGCAGACCCCGTAATGGCCTCGCGGTAAGTGGCGCCAAGACCGGTTGCCACAAACAGGTTCAATCCGAAGGGCGGTGTGAACATGCCGATGGCGGCATTGACAGACAGCACGATGCCAAGGTGGATCGGGTCGATCCCGGCCTGTGTGGCAACAACCGCGATGAACGGCACCAGAATGATGATGATCGAATTCGGATCAAGCACCATTCCGGCAATGATCACGATCACATTTATGGCCAACAACAGCTTGACCGGATCGTCGCTAAACCCTGACAGCAGACCCGAGATGCCATTGGCAAAGCCCGATGTGGTCAGATACCACGCGAAAGCAGAGGCCGCCGCGATGATGATCATCACCTGCGCGGTGGTGATCGCACTTTGAACCGTGCACTGGAGCAGCTCCCTCAAGCTCATTTCGCGGTAGATCACCATCGTGACCAATGTGGCGTAAACCACCGCCACGGCTGCGGCCTCGGTCGGGGTGAAAAGCCCGCCGTAAATCCCGCCAAGAATGATCAGTGGCGCCGCCAACCCCCACAGGCTGTCACGCCCTGCCGCAAGCATCTCGGCCTTGTCCCACTGCGCCGAACGTTTGATGCCGTGAATGCGGGCGTATCCGAAGCAAACGATCAGGAACACGATCCCGTAAATCAGGCCCGCACCGATCCCCGCCAGAAAAAGCGCCCCGATAGAGACGCCTGTAACCGCCCCGTAAACGATCATGAAAATGGACGGCGGAATGATGATGCCCAGCGATCCGGCACTCATCAAAAGCCCGATCGTGAACGAGCGGGGATAGCCTTGTTTTGCCATGGCGGGCATCATCACTTTGCCTACGGCAATCACCGTGGCCGGGCTTGACCCCGAGATGGCGGCGAAAAACATCGAACTGGCGACCGCCGTCATGGCAAGCCCGCCGGAAAAAGGGCTGACAAAGGCATTGGCCAGCCGGATAAGCCGTTTTGACAGCCCGCCCTGCGCCATGATGTTGCCGGCAAGAATGAAAAACGGGATCGCCATCAGCGGAAACTTGTCGATCCCCGAAAACAACCGCTGGATCACCAGCAGCGCGGGCGTGTCGGTGAACACGACCAGAAAAATCACGACCGGCAACAGCAGGGTGATAAAGATCGGAACCCCGAGCACGATCAGAACGCCAAGCGTTCCGGCAAATAATGTGGGCATGTTTGGCTCCGGTTATCCTGTACTCGTGGCAAGGTTCAGGCGACGTTCGGACATTTCGGCAGCAATGCCGGCCTGTGCAAAGCGAATGGACATCAGGGCAAAGGCGGCCGGAATGACCGCATAAACCATCCACATCGGTATTTCGAGCGACGGGGATTTTTGCGTGAACATCATCATCCGGCTCATCAGCTGATACCCCAGAAAACTTATCACGGCGCAAGACACAGATGCTGTGAGGGACGAGATCAACAAGACAAGGCGGGCAATATGCGGCGGCAGGGTCTCTCCGAG
Source organism: Paracoccaceae bacterium (assembly GCA_047629975.1). Classification (GTDB taxonomy): domain Bacteria; phylum Pseudomonadota; class Alphaproteobacteria; order Rhodobacterales; family Rhodobacteraceae; genus JBLHUT01. The sequence continues at coordinate 18,049 of JBLHUT010000019.1, read as the reverse complement.
GATGTCGATCGAGATATGCGCACCGTTGCGGGCCCCGATGGAGCCACCGACAAAGACCATCCAGACAATCGCATAGCGCGCCAGCTCGGACGCCCACGAGATCGAAACCCCCAAAAGGATGCGCGACAGGATATCCACAACAACAATCGTCACCGACACAACAAGCAGCACCGTGACGACAGTGACCTCAAGCAGTGACATCGCACGGTCAAGTCGGGCGAAAGATTTGGAAATCAAAGGGGTCATGGATGTCTCCGGTGCGTATAAACAGCATGAAGGCGGCCTGCGCCGCCTTCACAAGTAACGTCAAGATGCAGCTACTTGAGCAGTGCAGTCTGCTTTTCGATCTCGGCATAGGTCGCTGCCATCAGATCTGTGCCGATCTTGTCAGAGAACATGTCGTGCACAGGGCGCATCGCAACCGAAAACTCATCGATCTGGGTCGGTGTCATCTCGACGACGGTCGTTGTACCTGCAGAGACAATACCCTCAAGCAGGGTGGCTGTCATTTCGCCCGATACCTGACGCTGATAGGCACCTGCCTCGAGGGCTGCGTCGAGCAGGATCTGCTGATGTGCTGCCGGCTGGCTGTCGAACCAGACCTTCGAGAAAATCAGCGCCGCCCCGAGGTAGCCGTGGTTGGACAACATCATGTAGTCCTGAACCTCGTAGAACTTCATGGCGTTGATCGACACGATGGGGTTTTCCTGACAATCGACAACACCCTGCTGCAGGGCGGTGTAGACTTCGGAGAACGCGATCGGAATGGCCGACGCGCCCAGCATCTCGAATTGCGCGATCAGCAGCGGGCTTTCCATCACGCGAACCTTCTGGCCCTCATAGTCAGAGGGCTTTTCGATCAGCTTGTTACAGGTCAACTGTTTGAAACCCGCTTCCCAGAACGCACCACCAGTAAAGCCCGACGCGGCAAGTGCGTCGAGCAAAGTGCCCCCGACGGCCTCGGAATCCAGCACCGCATAGGTTACCGCTTGCGAGGGAAACAGGAACGGCAGGTCGATCAACTGCAACGAGGGGTTGAAGTTCGACAGTTTGGCCGTCGGGATCGGCGCGGCGTGGATCGCGCCGAACTGCATCTGCTGGGCGGCTTCGACATCATCACCAAGCGCGTTATTGGGGAAAATCTGGACATCGATCTCGCCGTTGGTGCGGGCCTCGACGAGTTCTTCGAACTTGCGCGCCCCCAGATCGGTCGCAGACCCTTCGGGCAGGTTGTGATGGAATTTCATGATCGTTTCGGCCGAGGCGGAAACTGGGCCAAAACTTGTCAGGGCAAGCGCGACCGCGGCGGTCAGGTTAAGACTGGATTTCATCTGTGGCATCCTTGGGCTTGTGGAACGTCTGCTTTTCCAAAGGGCTTTGTGGGATGTGTTAACAAGGCTTTGACGCTGAACAGGTCCTGATTGTCGACATTTGCCGTGTAATGAGGCTATTGTTGACAATTCAGGTTAATTTTTGGGCAGTTATTTGTCGCTCGGCAGGGGGCGGCAAACGGCGTGCAAAACCGTGCCGCGCCCGCAATCCTGTCACACCGGTGTGACGGGATTATCGGGTGTGCCGCCAGCCTCGATTGCCTCTCCGGCTGCCAGAAGAATATCCTCGCGGAAGCGTCCCCCGATCAATTGCACGCCAACCGGCACGGTGCCAACCAATCCGGTCGAGACGGTCAACCCGGGCAAGCCGAGGGTCGGCAGGGCAAGTTGCGGCAATTGTGCCTGCATGATCGTCTCGAAGGTGTCTTCCGAGCTGACGTCGAGCTGTTGGGCAAACGGCAACATCCCCGAGACAGGACACAGAACAACCGGATATTTCTGCAAAAAGACCAACCACGTGCGCAAAAGGCCTGCGCGGTCCTGAAATGCGCCCAAAAGCCCGTTGATGTCGATGGGGGCAGAGCGGTTGGTCATCTGGCGAAAGACGAATTCTGCATCCGGTTCGGCTTCTTCGCGGATCATGTCTTGTGCGCCGAACCGCATTTCGGCCATCCACAGCTTGGCGTTGACTTCGGCGGCGGCGCGCATCGGCGGGCAGGGAACTTCGTCGACCTGCCAACCGGCCGCCTCGAGGCGCTGTGCGGCGTCGACAAGTGCGGTGCGAACCTCGGGGGCCACGGTCATTCCGTCAGGGGCAAGGGTCAGGGCTACGCGTTTTTCGAACGCGCCGTGCTCCAGCGGAGCAGGGACCCACCACGGGTCGCGCGGGTCTTCGGCGGCCATGGCGTGCAACGCGAGCCGCAAATCACCGATCGTGCGCGCAATCGGGCCGGAAACGGCCATGACTTGCGCGCCGATGTGGCGTTCGGGACCAGACGCGTTGAACGCAGGCACCCGCCCCAGCGTCGGGCGAATGCCGTGCAAACCGCAGGCATAGGCCGGATAACGGATCGAGCCGCCGATATCGGTGCCGTGGCCCACCGCACAAATCCCGCTGGCAACCGCCGCCGCCGCCCCCCCCGAAGAGCCGCCCGGCGTGATGGACGGATCGCGCGGGTTCAGGGTCTGGCCGTGCAAATTGTTTTTGGTGAACCAGCGCAGCGAAAAGGCGGGTGTGTTGGTGCGCCCGACGATGATGCCGCCGGCCTTTTTGATATTTGCCACGACGGGGCTGTCGTGCTGTGCGACCAGATCCTTGAGCAGGCAGAGCCCGTTTGTCGTGGCGTGACCTTGCTGGTCGACATTGACCTTGGTCGTGAAGGGCACACCGGCCAGCGGGCCTGCGTCTTGTCCGGCGGCAATCTTGGCATCCACGGCGCGCGCGGCGGCAAGGGCTTCCTCCGGAAACTCCTGAACCACGGCGTTGATCGACGGGTTCACCGCGGCAAGCCGGTCCAGATGCGCCTGCGTAACCTCCAGTGCCGAAAGCTCTTTTGTGCGGATCGCGTTTGCGATCCCGACGGCGGTCAGGGCCCAGATTTCGGACATGCGGAATGCTCCTTGCGTGGTCTGTCTGGTGCATCCTGCGCTTTGACCTGGGGGAAGTTCAACCGGTTTTGCGCGGTTCAGGGCCGGCGCGTGGCGGGCTGTTTGCCCCGACCGGACGGAAAAGGCTGGTTCGGGCCGTGAAACCGGCGCAAGGTCGGGGCGTGATTTCTTTTGGGGGCCGGATGTGGCACGCCGACATTACAACCTGCCCCCGCTCAGTGCGCTTGCGTCTTTCGAGGCGGCCGCACGGCACAGCAGCTTCAAACAGGCCGCGCGCGAGTTGAATGTGACACCCGGCGCCGTCAGTCACCAGATCAAGTCGCTTGAGCGGGAACTGGGGTTCGGCTTGTTTGTGCGGCAGCATCGCGGGGTTGAACTGACCCAGAGTGGCCAGATGCTGTTTTCCAGCCTGACCCGTGGTTTTCTGGACATCAGCACCACCCTGTCACATCTCAAAAGGGTCGGGGACCCGTCGGTATCGGTGGCCGCGACAACGTCGGTTTCGGCCTTGTGGTTAACGCCGCGTCTGTCGAAATTCTGGCGCGCGCATGGCGATATTCCGGTCAATCAGGTGCTGTCCGACGGGATAGCCACCGCAACAGAGCGGCCCGATCTGCAAATTCTGTTCGGTGTGCCGACCGATCCGGCGTTGCAGGCGACGCGCCTGTTTCGCGATCACCTTGTGCCGATGGGCAGTGCACAGCGCGCGGCATTGCTGGGGGATATCAGCCTGTCAGAGCTGGCACAACAAGATCTGGTTCACCTCAGAACGCCCCATTCCAAGTGGACAACGTGGGAGACATGGTTTCGCGCACTGGGCTATGACGGGCCGATCCGCCCGGGACCTGTGGTGAACAACTACATGATTGCGTTGCAGGCGGCGCGCGACGGTGTCGGTGTGGTTCTGGGCTGGGAGCGGCTTGTGGTGCCGCTCACCGAGCAGGGTGAACTGGTGCGGTTCGGCACGCTTGGGCTTGATGCGCCCGAGCCGTTCTATATCGTCTGCGCTGCCGAAGAGTCGCTGTCGGAAAATGCGCGCATTCTGAAAGCGTGGCTTTTGGAAAATATCTGAGAGGCGGAACCTTCAAGTGAGAATAGCTCACTTGAAGGCGAATATTTATCCTCTTGTGCGATTGGAAATCCGACGCCACCGTGCACGCAGCTTTGACCCTTTGACGGAGACGTCTCATGAATATTCACAACAGCCTTGCACCGGTGCTCAAATCCGTCTCCGAAGCGCGCGGCCTGCCCAATGCGCATTACACCAGCGATGCTCTTTTCGCCGAGGAAAAGCAGGCGGTTTTGTTCGGGCAGTGGTCGGGCATCGGATTTGGTGCCGATGTACCCGAAGGGGGCGACGCAAAGCCGGTGGATTTCATGGGAATGCCCTTGTTGCTGGTGCGCGACCACGACGGCACGCTTGGTGTGTTCCAGAACACCTGTCGGCACCGCGGGATGATCCTTGTGGATGAGCCGACCAATATCCGGGGGGCGATCCGGTGTCCGTATCACAGCTGGTGCTATTCGCTCAAAGGCGCGCTGCGCTCGACCCCGCATGTGGGCGGGCCCGGGCACAATACCCATCCCGATATCGACCGTGACACGCTTGGCCTGATCCGCATCCGGTCTTACGTCTGGCATGATGTGGTGTTCGTGAATATCTCGGGTACGGCGCCTGCGTTCGAAGAGGTCCATGCCGATCTGATGGCCCGCTGGGGGGAGTTCGACCAACCGATGTACCACGGCGGTGCGTCGTCGTCGTTCACGCTCGAGGTTGCAACCAACTGGAAACTTGCCGTCGAGAATTACTGTGAAAGCTATCACCTGCCGTGGGTCCACCCCAGCCTGAACACCTATTCACGGCTCGAAGACCACTACAATATCGAAAAGCGCGGCGCGTATTCCGGGCAGGGCACGTTGGTTTACCGGCAAATGAAGGGGGATGGCGATGCGGGTTTTCCTGATTTCAACGCTCTGTCGGCGCAGTGGGACGAGGGGGCCGAATATGTGGCGATCTATCCCAATGTCCTTCTCGGGGTGCACCGCGATCATTTCTACGGGATCGTTCTGGAGCCTGTGGATACCGGTCGCACGGTTGAACACGTGAGCATCTATTACGCGCAGGTTCCTGCCGCGCAAGACGGCCTTGGCGCGATGCGCGACAAGAATGCCGCCCAGTGGCAATTGATCTTCGAGGAGGACATTTTTGTCGTCGAGGGCATGCAGCGTGGCCGCAAGGGTGAATTGTTCGACGGTGGAAAGTTCTCTCCGGTGATGGACGGGCCGACGCACAATTTTCACCACTGGGTTGCCAGCAAGCTTGATGTGGCACGCGGTGGTTGAGGGGGCGGATAAAAGGTCGATGACGGATAGACCGGCGCATATTCTGGCGGACCTCGAGCCGCTTTTGCTCAGGGCGCATGCACAAGGCGACGATGCAACGCTTGTGCGTCTTTACACGCAGGTCGCCGATGCCCGCGAGGCCGGAGGCGATGTGGATGGTGCGTGTTTCTATCTGACCCATGCCTATGTCTTTGCGCTGCAATCGGGTGCGGCGCAAACAGACATGCTCAACCTGCGGCTTTATCAACACGGGCGCGAACCGCGCTATGAGTTTACGGCATAAGCCGTTCTACAAGACCTACAACAAAGGCGAGAACCAGATGAAATCCCATGCGCAGGCCGTTGTCATCGGGGGCGGTGTCATTGGCTGCTCTATTCTGTACCACCTTACCAAACTGGGCTGGACAGATGTTGTGCTGCTGGAGCGTGACGAGCTGACCTCTGGCTCGACGTGGCATGCGGCGGCCAACATCCACGGGCTGCACGACAGCACAAACATCAGCCGGATCCAGCATTACACGATGGGGCTTTACAAGGAGTTGGAGCGCGAAACCGGCCAAAGCTGCGGTGTCTTCCAACCCGGATCGCTTTACCTTGCGCAGACACAGGCCCGCGAACACCAGCTCCGGCTTCAGGCGGCCAAGGCGAAACTTTACGGTATGAACTTTCACGAGGTTTCGCGCGCCGAGGCCGAGGCCCTGCATCCGCTGGTCAATTTCGACGGCATCCGCTGCATCATGTGGGAACCCGAAGGCGGCAATGTGGACCCGTCGGGGGTGACCAATGCCTATGCCAAGGGCGCGCGACAGAACGGGGCCGAGATCATCCGCTTTTGTCCCGTCACAGGCACCGAACAGCAACCCGACGGAAGCTGGATCGTGCGCACGCCCAAGGGCGATATCGCCACCGGCTGGGTCATCAATGCCGCCGGTCTGTGGGGGCGCGAGGTTGCGGCGATGGCGGGGCTTCGCCTGCCGCTTTTGCCGACCGAGCATCAGTATTTCGTGACCGAAACCATTGCCGAGATCGCTGCGATGGATCGCCGCCTGCCGTCGGTGGCCGACCGCGACGGTGAATACTACCTGCGTCAGGAAGGGCAGGGCCTGTTGGTCGGGGCCTACGAAAAGGATGTGCGGTTTTGGGCTGAGGACGGCACGCCGCAGGGCTTTGGCCACGAGCTTTTTGCCGATGATCTGGACCGGATCGAAGATAACATGATGCGTGCGATCGACCGTGTGCCGGTTGTGGGGTCGGCGGGGATCAAGCGGGTGATCAACGGGCCGATGATCTGGTCGCCTGACAGCAACGTGTTGTTCGGGCCGGTGCCGGAACTGCGCAATTACTTTTGTTGCAACGGCATTATTCCCGGCTTTTCGCAATCGGGGGGCATGGGGCTTATGGCGGCCCAGTGGATTATCGAGGGCGAGACCCGTTATGACATGTTCGCGTGGGATGTGGCGCGGTTTGGCGACTGGGCGGACAAGGCCTTTACCAAGGCGCGGGTCGGTGACCAGTATGCCAATCGTTTCTCGATCCATTTTCCGAACGAAGAGCGCGCCGCAGGGCGGCCCATGCGGATGCGTCCGGCCTACAAGATGCAAAAATCCATGAATGCAGTCATGGGCCTGAATTATGGCTGGGAGCATCCTTTGTGGTTTGCGGACGCGCCCGACGTCTCGGATACCAACGGCTTTGACAGGCAGAACTGGTGGGGGCCTGTGGGCGACGAATGCCGGATGCTGCGGGACCGGGCCGGGATCATCGACATCTCGAATTTTGCCAAATATGTTTGCAAGGGGCCGGGGGCGGCGGTGTGGCTGAACGCGGTTTTTGCCAATAACATGCCAACGCAGGTTGGGCGGTCGTGTCTGACACCGCTGATTGGCAAACGTGGCGGGATCGCGGGTGACTTTACGGTCACGCGCCTTGCCGAAGACGAATTCTGGATCATCGGGTCGGGCATGGCCGAGCGGTATCACACGCGGTTCTTCCAACAGGTCCCATTGCCCGGGGGCACGACCTTTGAAAGCCGGACAACCGACGTGTGTGGCTTTAACGTGGCCGGACCCGACAGCCGCGCCTTGTTGCAACGGCTCACCAACGCTTCGCTCGAGACAGCGGATTTCCCCTTCATGCGCTCCAAGCGGATCGAACTTGGCGGGGTCGAGGTTCTGGCGCTGCGGGTGTCGTTTACAGGCGATCTTGGCTGGGAACTGCACTGTGCGACACACGATCAGGAACAGCTTTACGGCGCATTGATTGATGCGGGACGGGCCTTTGGCGCGGGCCCTGTGGGCAGTCGCGCGTTGATGAGCCTGCGTATCGAAAAGGGCTACGGAAGCTGGAGCCGTGAATATTCGCCGGAATACTGGCCACAAGAGGTCGGGCTGGAGCGGTTGTGCAAAATGGACAAGACGTTCCTGAACAAGGCGGCGGTTGCACAGACACTTGGGCAACCGGCCCGCGAACATCTGGTTCTGCTTGAGGTCGAGGCGACAACCGCCGATGCCACAGGCGGCGAGCCGATTTTCAAGGACGGGGCGGGCATCGGGCGGGTGACCTCGGGCGCTTACGGATACACCGTGGGCAAATCTCTTGCGCTTGGCTATGTGAAAAACGCCCGAGCCGGTGACACGGTCGAGGTGTATGTTCTGGGACAGCCGCACAAGGCCCGTATTCTGCACGCGCCGCCCTTTGACCCGACCGGTGCGCGCTTGCGCGCCTAATTGCGCGGTTTGGTGTGCTTGGGGCTTGCTACGGGGCGAAATCTGCGCGACACTATAACCTGAGACTATTGTCTCGCACCAGCAGGACACCGCCCTTGACCGATATCATTCGCAGGGCAGACCGTGCGCGCATGTTGCGCGCAATAGGCCTGCTGTTTATCTCTATCCTGTGTTTTGACGTCATGAGCATTCTGGTGCGTCTTCTTTTGGCGGATTACTCTGCACAAGAGCTCTCGGCGTACCGGAATGTCTTTGGCATTATCCCCAGCCTTATCCTGATGATCTATACCCGCGAGCTGCGGCTGAGGGGGACGTCGCTTTACATCAAGAAATGGCCTTTGGCGATTTTCCGCGGCTTTGTGATCGCGTTTGCGCAGTTGTTCTTTTACTCTTCGCTCGGGTTTCTTGAGCTGGCGACGGTCTCTGCACTGGCGCAGACAAACGCGTTGTTTGTCGTGCTTTTGTCGGTTGTGCTGTTGGGAGAAAAGGTCGGTATCTGGCGCTGGTCGGCGTTGGGGCTCGGGTTTGTCGGGGCGCTTATGATCTTGCAACCGGGCAGCGATGCGTTTTCGGTCTATGCGCTTTTGCCGGTGGCGGCGGCGGTGTGTTATGCGATTTCGATTGTGACAGTGCGGTTGTTCGATCCCGGTATCTCAAATTCGCTGCTTTATCTGTATTCATCCGCCGCTTCGGCGCTGGGCGCGTTTGTGCTGGCGGGTTTGACAACGACATTCAGCCCGGTTGCAAGCCTCGAGCAGGCCGGCATGATCTTTTTGATGTCGATGATGGGCGGCACGGGGGTCTTGTTCCTGATGCTTGCCTACCGGATGGCGTCCCCTTCGATTCTGGCGCCGTTCGGGTATTTCGGGCTATTGACGGCCTTTGCGTTCGGCTGGTTGTTTTTTGGCGAAGCCCCGATCGAGACATTGTTTCCCGGCGTTTTTGTCATCGTGGCGGCAGGTGCGATCATTATCTGGCGCGAGAACAGAGCCTGACGGACTGCGGGGCGATTTTTTCACCCGCGCCGCAACGTGCAATCAAACGGCCGTGCCCGCCGCATGCCCCAGAACCAGCGCGCTGAGCAATCCGTTTCCTGACAGATACCCGCTGTCGGCAGATCCCGACACGCCGCAAGCGGCCCCGCCGGCGGCAAAAAGGTTAGGAAAGACCGCCCCCTTTGTGTCTTTTACGCGGCCATTTGGGTCGGTTTCCAATCCGCCTTGGGTGTGAAACAGCGCCCCCGTGACCCGCACCGCCCTGTAGGGTGGCACGAGCATCTTTGGTCCCCAACTCCGGCCGAAGTGATCGGTTGTGCCCGGCGTGATCTGTGCCAGCGTCGCGGTCAGCGCCGTGAGGGGCAGGCCGGTTTCGAGTGCCAGCCCCTCAAGGCTTTGTGCCGATTTCACGGCGCCTTGTGCCTCGGCGGTTTTGAAATCGGCAAACTGGCGGGCGACCTGTGCGATATCTGCGTCAAAAATTGTCCACGCCTGTCCGTCGGGCTGTGCCAGCACCGCTTGGGCTGCCTCTGAATAGCCCTGACTTTCGTTCCAGAACCGGTCGCCGTGCAGGTTGACCTGAATGCCGCCGCCGGTGATCACCGCCCAGGTGATCAGAATGCCGTGCGGGTGGGCGACGTTGCCGTGACCCTGAAACGCCCCCAGATGCCGCGTTGCAGCCCCCAACGCCTCGCCCCACAAAACGGCCTCTCCGCGGTTGCCGTCATGGCCGAACCAGAGGGCATTGTTGATTTGCGGCATGTGCCGGGCGACCATCTCGCGGTTGCCACCAAAGCCGTTGCACGCAAGGATCAGTTTCGTGCAGCCGATCCGTTCTTGTGATGCGTCCGGCAGGCGGGCCTTGACGCCGCGTATCATGCGCCCGTCGCGGTACAGCGTCGTAACGCGGCGGTTACAAATGATGTCGATGCCTTGCGCCTCACAGGTCTGGCGCAGCCGGTCGACCAGCTCTTGTCCCGAGCGGCTGGGCAAGCCGTGCATCCGCCGCCGCGAATGGCCCGGATAGTCAAAATCCTGCACCAGCGAAAACGGCAAGCCATAGCGGTCGCACAGCCATTCGATCACGGGGGCCGCGTTTCGAGCGAGTGCGGCCACAAGCGCGGGGTCGTTTTCATCATGCGCCTTGCGCTGGATGTCGGCGGCAAAACATTCGGCGGTATCGTCGATGCTGCTGTTGGCCTGAAACCGCGTGCCAGCCGCGGGGATCAAGCCGGCGCTCAGGGCGGTCGATCCCGAGGGGGTGGCATCGGCTTCGATCACCAGCACCTGTTGTCCCGCCTCTTGTGCGGCAAGTGCGGCCACCATGCCGCACGCCCCGCCCCCCACAATCAGGGTTTCGACCTCAAGGTCATAGCTGTCGGGAACAGACCCGATCAGCGGTGGGGTGGTGGTCGGTGCGACATGGGGCATCCGGTTTACCTGCCGCCTGTGTCGCTGCCGTCGAACCGGCGACCGGTGGCAAGCATGTCGTGCGTGCCGATCCGGCTGTTCAGACCGTCAAAGTCGAACATCCGGTCGGCGAAGGGTTTGTTGGAGCCGTTCGCCTGTAGGCTGGTGTAGTACTCCTGAGCCGTTTTCGCCAACGCCCGAACGACGCCGCCCGGAAAGATCACGATGGAGAACCCGATCTGCTCAAGGTCTTGTGCGGATTGGATCGGGGTCGCGCCCCCTTCGACCATATTCGCCAAAAGCGGTGCGCGGGCGCCGAATTCGGCTGTGATCGCGGCAAGCTCCGCGCCGGTGCGCGGGGCCTCGATGAACAATACGTCGGCGCCCGCATCAAGGTAGGCGCCCGCGCGATCAATGGCGGCGGCAAAGCCTTCGACCGCGATGGCGTCCGTGCGTGCGATAATCAGCGTGGCGGCGTCGCGGCGGGTGTCGGCCATGGCGCTGATCTTGCCCGCCATCTCGGCCTTGGAGATCAGGGATTTGTCGGACAGGTGCCCGCACCGTTTGGGATAGGTCTGATCCTCGACTTGCAGCGCGCTGGCGCCGGCGCGTTCGTAGGTGCGCATCGTGCGTTGGGCATTCAACGCGTTGCCAAAGCCGGTATCGGCGTCAATGATCACGGGCAGATCGACACGGTCTGCCACAAGCGCCATGGTCTCGGCCATCTCGCTCACCGAGGTCAGCCCGATGTCGGGTCGCCCCAGCCGGGTATAGGCAACCGCCGCCCCCGACAGATAAAGCGCCTCAAAGCCGGCTTGTGCGGCCAGTGTTGCGGTCAGCCCGTCATAAACGCCCGGCGCCACAAGGATCTGTTTTTGTGCAAGGCGCGCGGCAAGGCTCGGTTTCGGGGTCATGGTGCGCTCTCCAGCAAAGTTCGGGCCTGTGCGCAGGTCATCACCGCAGTGACAGACCCCAGCGAAATCAGGGTCGCCTCGTGGACCTCGTCGCGAAACGCGGCACAGCCGTCAGACAAAAGCACGGTGTCGATGTTGCGCAGATGCGCGTCGCGCACGGTGCTTGCCACGCCGCCGTTGGTGACGATCCCGCCGATAATCAGCGTGTCGATCCCCAGCGCGCGCAGGATGTATTCCAGCCGTGTCTGGTAAAAGGCGGAATAGGCCACTTTCTCGACGGTATAATCCGCGGGCTGCAACGCGTCGACAAGGGCGTGACCAAAGCCGCCCGGTGCAAAGTCGCCTGTCGTCAGAAACGGGCGCAGCTCCTTGAGGTGGGGGGCAATGAGCGGTGCGCCCTGCGGCCCTGGCACCAGCGTGAACTGGGCCGACACATACGTCCCGCCCTTTGCCCGCAGTGCATCGCGCACCGGCACAACACGCGCCGGCAGGGCCGTGATCGCGTCGGCACCTTGGCCCGCCCGCCCGTAGGCCCCGTCAGGGTGCAAAAAATCGTTTTGCAGATCAATCGTCAACAGGGCCGTGCGCGCCGGGTTCAAAGTTGTAATCTTGCTCATTTACGGCTCCACTCGCGTGATGATCGTGTTTCCGAACCTGTCGATTTCCCCTGCCAGACCGGGTTCGATCAACACGGTGGTGTCGGGTTGTTCCAGAATGGCGGGGCCTTTGATAACGGCTCCGATTGGCAACTCCAGCCGCCGGAAGATGGCCGTGTCGTGCCACTGGTCCCCGAAATGCACCTGCCGTGTGCCTTTTCGGGCGGCCTCGATGGTGCCACCGTCGGGGGCAAGCGTTGACAGGTCGAACTTTGGTCTGCGCCCGATCACGGCACTGCGCAGGTTCATGACGCGCCGTGTGCCGTTTTTCAAAAGCCTGCCGTAGGTTGCGAAATAGGCTGTATCAAAGGCCTTTGATATCTGTTCGCGGGTGGGCGGGGTGACCTTGCCATCTGCGACCTCGACCGGCAGCGGCACCGAAACGGTGTGCGTCTGCCCCAGATACGCCATATCCAGCTCGAACAGCATTTCGCGCCGCTCGAACCGTGTTTGTGCGGCCTCCAGCATCGTGGTGCCGCGATCGACGTGGTCTTGCATGAAACGGCACAAGGCCTGTTCATCAAGCGTGTCGACCATCGCATTTATGGTTTGTACGAAATCCTGCCGCATGTCGGCAATCACACAGCCCATCGCCGAGGTCACACCGGGATAGCGTGGCACGATGGCCCGCCCGATGCCGACTTCGGCCAGCATCGCACAGGCATGTAGCGCGCCGCCGCCTCCGAAAGGCATGAACGCAAAGCTTTTGGGGTCAAATCCGCGCTCGACACTGACCAGTCGCAAGGCACCTGCCATGCGCGAATTGGCCACCCGCAGGATCGCCTCTGCGGCGGCAAGCGGGCTCAGACCCAGTGGTTGGCCAACGTGGATGTCGATTGCCGTTGTTGCGGCCTCGACATCAAGCCGCGACAGCGCGCCCCCAATCGGGCTGTTCGGGTCGATGCGTCCCAGAACGACGTTTGCATCCGTCACCGTGGGGCGGGTGTTGCCCAACCCGTAGGCCACCGGACCGGGGTCCGATCCGGCACTTTGCGGCCCGATGTTCAGCAATCCGCCCTTGTCGACCCACGCGATAGACCCGCCGCCCGCGCCGATTGTCGTGATTTCGATCATCGGAGAGCGGATGACCATCCCGAAGTCGATGCTGGTCTGCGGGCTGAGCATCGAGGTGCCGCCCGCAATCAGTGAAACATCGAAACTGGTCCCGCCCATGTCGCCGGTGATGACATCCTCAAAGCCCGCGCACCGGGCAATATAAGCCGCGGCGATCACGCCTGCTGCAGGGCCGGACAACGCCGTGCGCACCGGAAGCTTGCAGGCTGTCTCGACCGCCATGACACCGCCGTTGGATTGCACGATCATGAACTCGCCGCCGAACCCGCCGCCCTTCAGGGCCGTTTCCAGCCGATCAAGATATCCCGAGACTTCGGGCTGCAAATAGGCATTCAGAGCCGTGGTCGAAAACCGCTCGTATTCGCGGATTTCCGGCAGGATCTCGGAAGAGGCAGACACATGCGCCGTGGGCCAGATCGCGCGCATGACGGCGACGGCTGCGGCCTCGTTGGCAGGGTTGGCATAGGAATTTGCGAACATCACGGCAATCGCGGTGCAGCCCATGTCGCGCAACTGTTCAGTGGCCGCGCGCACCGCGTCAAGGTTGACCGGCTCTCGGATGGTGCCATCCGCCAGCGTCCTCTCGGGCACTTCAAGCCGGCGGTCGCGGGGCACGACAGGGGTGAAGTCACCGCGCAAGCCCCACGTCTGCGGACGGTCGCGGCGGCGCATTTCCAGCACGTCGCGCAACCCTTGCGTGGTGATGATACCGACCTTTGCGCCCTTGCGCTCCAGCAGGGCGTTGGTGCCTGCGGTTGTGCCATGCACGACAACCGACACCGTTGAAAGGTCGTCAACCTGCTTGCCGATCCCGCCAAGAAACCCGCCCGACTGGTCGGGACGGGTTGTCGGCACTTTGGCTACCGATGCGGTGCCCGTAGCCTCGTCCAGCACGAAAACATCCGTAAAGGTACCGCCCACGTCAACCCCGATCATTCTGGTGCCGGTGGTCTTTGTGTCACTGGTCGATCGGGTCATCGGGCCACCTCTGTCCAGGTTGTACCGTACAGGCGCGTGGCCTCGTCGGATGTGATCAATCCAAGGGCGACATCGCGGGCAATCAACTGCGGATCACGTTCGCTGGCAGGGCCGTAGCCGCCTCCGCCGGGCGTCTCAAGCCGCACGCTTTGCCCCCGTTTCAGTTTGATCCCCAGCATTTTCGAGGCAAGGGGCGGTTTGTGCCACCCGTCATCCTGTTCGTACGAAAAGACATTGAGCGCCGCCTCGCCGCCGCCCACGACACCTTGAGGAGCGTGTCGCCCGCGCTCCCCGAACAAGAAGGCCTGCGCGTTTTCCTCAAGCAGTTCGATCTCGTAGACCGCACCCAGCCCGCCGCGATGGGTGCCCGCACCGGCACTGTCGGGGCGCAGGGCCCATTGCTTGAACATCACCGGATAGGCCGCCTCGAGGATCTCCATCGGGGGGATCGTGGCGGTGGAAATCGGTGCGTTGCCGTGGTTCAACCCGTCGCCGGTGAACGATCCACCATGCCCGCCGCCGTAAAAGCTGAACATCACCCAAGGGCTGCCGTTGGCCCGCTTGCCCGCAATCGACAGGGCATTGATCGTACCGTAAGCATTCGCCACGACGCGCTCGGGGGCGGCTTGGGAGGCGGCTGAAAAGATCACGTCGATCATCCGCAGGATCGTTTCGGTATATCCGCCGACAGGGGCGGGAAACTCGGCCGCCAGAAGCGATCCTTCGGGGATGCGTACCTCGATCGGGCGCATGACACCGGCATTGGCAGGCAGGCTTGGAAAGATGTGCTTGATCGCGACATAAGCCGTGGCCACAGCCGTCGGAAGTGCGATGTTGACGGGGCCCGCACAGCGCGGCGCGGTGCCGGCAAAATCCATCACCATCGTGTCGCCCTTGATCTCGATGGCCACGCGGATCGGCAGGGCCTCGTCGGTGATCCCGTCGTTATCAAGGTAATCTTGCGCCTCCCAACGCCCGTCGGGCAGGGCGGTCAGTTCGGCACGCATCAGGGTCTCGGCGCGGTTGCCCAACGCCTCCAGCGCGGTTTGAACCGTTTCGGGCCCGTATTCATCAAGCAGTTCATCAAGCCGCCGCACCCCGAGGTCAAGCGCCCCCAACTGCCCGTTCAGATCGCCCATCGCTGATTGCGGCAGGCGGGTATTGCGCATCAGAATGTCGATGATATCGGTCTGTACCACGCCCCCGCGCGCGATCCTGACAGGGGGCAGCACAAAGGCCTCCTGAAAGGCATCGGTTGCCGAAGGGTTGTAATTGCCCGGCACCGCGCCACCCACATCGTGCCAGTGGCCCACCGACGCCAGATAGCAAAACAGTTGACCGTCGCGGTAATAGGGCCGCACCAGCCGCATATCCGACAGATGTGTGCCGCCCATGTGAGCGTCGTTGAAGATATAGATGTCGCCGTCTGCCAGATCCCCGTTCTCGGCGGCCTTGTCGATCACGGCCTTCACGGCAAATGACATCACACCGACGAAAATTGGCAAACCGCTTTTGCCCTGCACCAATGTGTCGCCACTGATTGCGTGATACAGCCCGTGCGAGGCATCATGCGCCTCGGCAATGATCGGGTTGAAGGCGGCCCGAAACAGGGTCGCGTCCATTTCATCGGCAATCTGTTCCATCCGGCCTGCCAGCACGGCCAGAGTGATCGGATCAATTTTGGGCGTCATGTGTTTGATAATCCTTTTGATTTGACCTCGGCAATGTCGTTCCAGACATCCTGTCTGGTGATTTTTGCATCGGTCAACTCGAAGCGGTCGATAAACCGGATGTCCGAAAAGCCGGCGCCGTCAGGCCATTGCCCCGACAAGGTTCCATAAGCGTAGACAACCGCGCCCAGTGGCCCCTGAAGGGCGTCGAACCCGTCATAGGTTTTGGTCACGAAACGGTACCTAGGGGCGGCCCATTCGATCAATTCTTCAAGCCGGTGCATCGGGGGCGTGCCGGGAAAAATCATGAAAAAACCCTCTGCCAGCAGGGATTTTGCTGTCGCAAGGTCCCGTGCCTCCAGCGCACTCAGATAGCGGCGCACAATTGCGCACGGATCGGGCAGGGCCGGCGCACCGGTCCGGTGCGCGCCGCCGCGCATGTAATGAGCCGGTTTCATCTCGTGGATCATCACGGTCACCGCTTCGGGCGGGGCTGGCACGACAAAGCGTACAGCGTCGGTCAGGGCGCGTCCAAGACGGGATTTCTCGTCGTCTGCGTAGCCTTCGAGAATATGCACCTCAACCGTTGGCATTATGTTTTGGTCTCCTGACAGGTAAAATCCTGTATTATTTGTAATACAGATTAAACAGTCAGGATAGGTCAAATAATTACGGAAATAGGAAATACATTTGTTGCTTTTGAAAGATGGCCCGTTAGGGTGGGAACAGTGTGGATCACTTTTTGTCGAGGGGGAGGCCGTTGGCGTTGCGCGAAAAAGCAGGACTTCCCGAGGGGGCAAAGGCGCGGCGCGTCTACCTTTTGTTGCGTGACGAGATGTCGAACGGCACCTATCCCGAAGGCAGCACCCTTCCTGCGGAGCAACGTCTTGCGGTGATGTTTGCGGTGTCGCGCGTTACGATCCGGCGTGCGCTGGATGCGCTGGATGCGGACGGATTGATCGAAAAACGTGTGGGTTCGGGCACTGTTGTGCGCCCGCAGCAGGGGGCAGGCGAAACGCTGTCTGCCGATTTTACGACGCTTCTTCCCCAGTTGGTGCAGATGGGGAAGGCGACAACGGCGCGTCTGCTGTCGTTCAGTTACGGTGCAGCCCCCGAAGCGGTGTCTTCGGCGATGGCGCTGCCGCGCGGCAGCAGGGTGCAAACGGCAGTACGCGTGCGCCTGATCGAGGGGCGGCCCTTTTCGCATCTGACGACCTATGTCCCCGAAGAGATCGCAGCCAGTTACACCGAAGCCGACCTTGCGACGACGCCGCTGTTCCGGTTGCTTGAACGTTCGGGCGTGCGGGTGACGGGCGCACATCAATCTGTCAGTGCGGTGCTTGCCGCCCCTGATGTGGCAGAGGCGCTTGATATTGCTGCGGGTGCGGCGCTTTTGTCGCTCAAGCGTGTGGTGCGCGACGAGCAGGGGCGCGGGGTGGAATACCTCTCGGCGCTCTACCGTGCCGATATCTTCCGGCTCGAGATGGATCTCAACAGGGTCGGTTTTGCGGATGCGCGCCATTGGGAGCCGGTGATCGGTGATCCGGCCGCGCAGCAGGCGGCACAATGAACGCGCCGACAACCCTGTTCGACAAGCTGTGGTCCGCGCACGAGGTGCGCCGCCGCGAGGACGGTGCGTCGCTTTTGTGGGTGGACCGGCATCTGGTGCATGAAGGGTCGCATCATGCTTTTGCAAAGATTGCCCAGCGGGGCCTGCCGGTGGCGCGACCCGAGCTGACGTTCGGTGTCGTTGACCACTATGCCCCGACACGACGCGCCGTGCAGTCGCCCGATATTACCCGCATGATGGAAACGCTTGAGGAAAACACCGCCGCCCACGGCATCCGCTGTTTTGGTTTGCGCGACCCGCGGCAGGGGATTGTCCATGTCATCGGGCCGGAGCAGGGGCTGACCTTGCCGGGGTTGATGATCAATTGTGGCGATAGTCATACCTCGACCCACGGGGCGTTCGGTGCTTTGGCTTTTGGAGTCGGGGCAACCGAGGTGGCACATATTCTGGCCACCCAGACGCTTTGGCAAAAGCGTCCGAAAACCATGCGCATCACGATCACCGGCATGCTTGGGCCGTCGGTCACCGCAAAAGATCTGGCCTTGTCGTGGATTGCGCAACTGGGCGCGGACGGAGCGCGGGGCCATGCCATCGAATATGCAGGGCCTGTCGTGCGCGCGCTGTCGATGGAGGGGCGGATGACATTGTGCAACCTGTCGATCGAGGGCGGCGGGCGTTGCGGGATGATCGCACCTGACGAGACTACTTTTGATTATTTGCGCGGGCGTCCCTTTGCGCCTTCGGGGGAAGGGTTCGAGGCGGCGGTCCACGACT
>JBLHUT010000018.1:0-23547 GCA_047629975.1 Paracoccaceae bacterium | reverse complement strand
CCGACAAGTGTTGGCTACAACAGATACTTCTCGTCCGAAGCAGGGCGCAGCGCGCTGAGCAAAACCGGCGTCGCAGCCAACGTGAAGGTCATCGAAAAGGGATCCAGATCCGACATGTTCGTGATGCGGATCCAGGATTCCGATTTAAGCGCACAAGACGGTTTTTTGCCGGATGCCTGGCGCGGTATGTTCAACCTCAACGGCCATATCGTTGCATTAAGCGTTTACAGCCTGTCCAAGCGCCCCTTGAATCGTGACGCGGGCTATAGCCTGCTCGAGACATTCGCCGAAGCCATCCGCTCGGAAAGCAGCGTTGCGCCAACCACTGTAACCCGCAACAGACCGTTGCAAACCGCCGTTGCGGCCCCCTAGCCCGCCGGATTGATCCCGCCCCGCGCCCGAAGGGCGCCATGCCCAACGATGCAAATCGGCGGGAGCCCCCTTTTCCTTCCGTTCAACACCGAATAGCGTAGTTTCATGAATTCATCAGATGATCCCATTCCCCGCTCCGGGCTTCGCGACCGTTACTGGGAACGGGTGCCACTCAAAAACATGAACTCCCGTGAATGGGAGGCGCTGTGCGACGGCTGCGGCAAATGCTGCCTGAACAAGCTGGAGGACCCCGACACAGGCGAGGTCGCCTTTACCCGCGTTGCCTGCCGGTTGCTGGACGGCGAAACCTGCCGGTGCGGTCAGTACGACATCCGAAAACAGTTCGTTCCCGATTGCGTCAGCCTGACACCGTCCAGCGTGGCCAAGGTCGCGTATTGGCTGCCGCTGACTTGCGCCTATAAACTGCTTCACGAGGGACAGCCGCTTTATGATTGGCACCCCTTGATTTCAGGCACCGCCCAATCTGTTCACGATGCCGGAATATCCGTCCAAGGCTGGACCATTCCGGAATTCGAGGTTGCGGAAGAAGATTGGGAAGATCACATAATCGAAGGCTCGCTCTAATGTTTTTTGGCTCTGACAACACCGGCCCCGTTCACCCTTCTGTCCTTGAGGCGTTGACCCGCGCGAACACCGGATACGCCGCCCCCTATGGCAGCGACGCCCTGACGCTGGACGTCACCCAGCAGATAAGAGACCTGTTCGAGGCCCCGGAGGCGGCTGTTTTTCTTGTTGCAACGGGCACCGCGGCGAACTCGATCAGTCTTGCTTGCCTGACCAAGCCCTGGGAGACCGTGTTTTGCTCTGACGTGGCGCATATCCACGAAGACGAATGCGGTTGCCCCGAGTTTTTCACCGGCGGCGCCAAACTGACCCTCGTCCCGGGTGTTGACGGCAAAATGACCCCCGACGGTCTGCGCAATGCCATCGAGGGCGAAGGGATCCGCGGCGTTCATGGCGTCCAACGTGGCCCCGTGTCCATCACGCAGACCACCGAGAAAGGCACCGTTCACACCCTCGACGAGATTGGTGCTTTGACCGGCATCGCAAAAGAGTTCGGCCTGCCGGTGCAAATGGACGGCGCCCGTTTTGCCAACGCGCTTGTGACGCTCGGCTGCACTCCGGCCGACATGACGTGGCGTGCGGGTGTTGATGCGCTCAGCTTCGGAGGCACCAAAAACGGCCTGATGGGTGTCGAGGTTGTTGTTCTTTTTGATCCGAAGCGCGCCTGGGAATTCGAACTCCGCCGCAAGCGTGCCGCCCATCTGTTTTCAAAAAACCGTTTTCTTGCGGCACAAATGCAAGCCTATCTGGCGAATGATCTCTGGCTCGATCTGGCTGCCCGCTCGAACGCGGCCTGCGCCCGTTTGACCCGTGGTTTGAAGCAGATACCCGACGCCAAACTGCTTTATGAACCCGGCGCAAACATGATTTTTGCCAACTGGCCCCGCGCCACACATCAAAAACTGCATGACGCAGGTGCGGTTTATAATCTGTGGGGGCGCGGCACACTCGAAGGTGCCGCCGACGAAGGTCTTGATGCGCGGCTGGTCTGTGACTGGTCCTGTGATTTGGCACAAATCGACCGCTTTATTGAGCTAATGCGTTAAAAGCAGGCAAATGAACTTTGCCTTACACCCCTTTCGAAGGGCAGAATCGGTAAACAAAATACTTGAGTTTTCGGAGCAAAGCTTGTAAAACGTCGCCAGCGAAAGTTACCGCCTCGATCTTCTGTCTCCGTCACCGGCCGTCAGCTCTATCGATTCGTACTGACAGACGCCAGGCTGCCGCAACGACGTGGGCAGCATGATACTAAAGGAGACATACGGATGGCAAATGGCACCGTAAAGTGGTTTAACACAACCAAAGGCTATGGCTTTATCGCACCTGAATCCGGTGGCAAGGATGTATTCGTACACATTCGCGCACTCGAGCGTTCCGGCCTCAATGACCTCGCTGACAACCAGAGCGTTACTTTCGATCTGGAAACCGGTCGCGACGGACGTGAAAGCGCGATCAACATCGCCGTCGCCTAAAAGCGACGCCCAAAATTTTTATGCCGCAGCCCTGAAATGGGTTGCGGCATTTTTTGTCCCCGGCCAAGTGCGGACAAGCCCCCCGAACGCAGCCAGCCTTCGACTGGCTTTTGTCATCTTGCTGCGCCCTCGCGCGTCAGTCTTGAAGGACCTTTAATATTTCGGCGGCCAAACTTTCTATTTCAAGAGCGGCCGGGCCGGTGCGCGCCCGTTCCGCAACACCGTACCCTTCCCCCAACGCCTCGGCATAAAGCACCCTGTTTGCAAGCACAGTATCGGCTGTCGGGGTCTCCAACTCACGCAGTGCATCACTCATCTGGCTGGTCAGCCGTGTGCCCGTTCGTGCACGGTTCAAGACCAGTAGGCTGGGTCGTCGCGCACGATCTGCAAGTTCAAGAACCCCTTCGGTTGCCCATAAATCCACCTGTGATGCCGCCACAGGAACGACAATCAGGTCTGCTTCACGCAAAGCAGGGCGCAAATCGGCATCGGCCTTGGGCGGGGTATCAATGATAACAATATCATGCGACGCGCGCAGTTTATCCGCCTCATAGGACACTCCCCACGCGGAGGCCGTGGAAAACGCCAGCCCCGGATCCTCCATCACGGTGCGCCGTGTCATAAACCATCGCCCAAGGCTTCCTTGAGGGTCGGTATCAAGAATTGCCACCGAAAACCCTTGCTGCAAGAAGCACACCGCAAGGTTGGCCGCGACTGTCGTCTTACCCGATCCGCCTTTTTGTTGCGCAATCGTCAGTGTTTTGGCCGACATATGGTGCTCTCCTTTATTGCCGCTATAATGGCCTCAACACTAGGCCCAATCAACTGGCAACACTGCTCCGAACCGAACGGTTTTTTCCAATGTGGTGCTTTTTGACGGCCTAAGTTAGACAATGAAGGGATATGGTTATGCACGCAATCTCAAGCTCGCACCTGCGTTCAAGACTGCTCCGCATTTCTTTTGCGGCGACAGCCATCGTGTTCCTTGCAACCTCGGGCCACGCGCTTGATCGTCTGGATTTTGCCGTGTCGGGCACAGACCCCGGCCTGACAGAACGTGTCGAGGGGGCCTCTTTGCTCCGCGCGGCTGTTGCAGAGGACCGCGTTTTGCCCGCCGATCTTCTGGCCACGGCCCGCGCCGAATACAGGGCCCTGACCGGTGCGCTTTATGGTGCAGGCTATTATGGGGCGTTGATACAGGTCCTCGTTGACGGGCGCGAGGCGGCAAACCTGTCTCCGCTTGATGCGCCCGCGCGCATTGGCGTGATCACCGTGCGGGTTGATCCGGGCCCGCAATTCCGCTTTGGCACGGCGTCTGTGACACCGACAGCCGAAGGTACCGAATTTCCCGACGAGTTCCGCGCTGGTGCGATTGCTGACAGCAACCTGATCGGCGCAGCCGCACGCGCCGGTATCGAAGGCTGGCGTGCAGCCGGCCACGCAAAAGCCGACCTTGCAGGTCAGTCCATCACAGCAGATCACGCCCGCAAGACAGTCGATGCGCGCCTACAGCTGGATCCCGGCCCGAAATTGCGGTTTGGCCCGTTGCAGGTGAGCGGCAACACGCGTGTACGCACCGACCGCATTGTCGAGATCGCGGGCCTGCCAACCGGAGAGGTTTTTACCCCCCAAGCGAGTGAGAAGTCTGCCGCACGCCTGCGCCGCACCGGCGCGTTCCGGTCCGTCGCTTTTAGTGAGGGCGACGCCATTGGCGACGAGACACTTGCCATGGGCGTCGCTGTTGTCGAAGAAAAACGACGGCGGTTCGGGTTCGGCGTGGACCTGTCTTCGGAGGAGGGGTTGACGCTGTCGGGGTTCTGGATGCACCGCAATCTGCTTGGGGGCGCAGAACGCTTGCGGACCGACTTCGAGATCGCCCAGATCGGCGGGATTTCAGGCTCGACCGGCGCGGAAAGTTTTGACAGCGGGGTCGACGTGACCCTGTCTTTCCGCTTTCAGCGCCCTGCAACATTCACCCCCGACACCGACCTTTACGTCACCGGAGAGCTGGCCCGTATCGACGATCCGGGATATCTGTCGCGCAGCCTGACCTTCGGGACCGGTGTCACGCACATCGTCTCTGACACAATCACGGCCGAAGCAGGCTTAAAGTTCCGCACCTCGCGGGTGACAGATGCAACCGGCACTGGCGACTTTACCATTTTCTCCATTCCTTTGAGAGTGGCACGCGACACCCGCGACAAGGCGCTTGATGCGCGCGATGGCACGTTTGCGGATCTGACGGTCGAACCATTTTTGGGCATTTCGGGCACAGAATCCGGTGCCAGACTGACCTTTGACGGGCGCGCGTACCAGCCTTTCGGGGAGCGACTTGTGCTTGCTGCGCGAGCACAGATCGGCGCGATCTGGGGGCCGGAACTGAACCGGACACCGCCTGACATGCTCTTTTTTGCCGGTGGTGGCGGATCTGTCCGAGGACAACCCTATCAATCCCTGGGTGTGACGACAGGCACGGCCACAACTGGCGGGCGCTCCTATCTGGCTGTTGCCGGCGAAGTTCGCGCACAGGTGACCAAGTCGATTGGCGTGGTCGGGTTTGTCGACACCGCCTACATCGGCACCGAGTCCTTTTATGATGGCAGCGGCAACTGGATGACCGGTGCGGGTCTGGGCCTGCGGTATAACACACCCATCGGTCCGATCCGCTTTGACGTTGCCACACCGGTGGACGGCGGTCCGGCCGATGCGTCGTCAGTACAGATCTACATTGGCATAGGGCAGGCATTCTGATGCGTAACTTTACTTGTTTTCTGTTTTTTGCCGTTGCTTTGCCAATGCTTGGTCTTGGCACGCCAGCCACGGCGCAGGATGATCGCGGACTGATTGTCGGTTTTCTGGAAGACCAGCTTTCAGGCGCCGGGCGCGACATCCGGATCACCGGTTTTGCCGGTGCGCTGTCCAGCAATGCAACTTTGGACGAGCTGACAATCGCCGATGACGACGGCGTCTGGCTGACCCTTCGCGGTGTCGTGCTCAACTGGAGCCGCAGCGCGCTGTTGCGCGGGCGCATCGAGGTCAAGGAGCTGTCTGCCGCCGAATTGATCTTGCCGCGCCTGCCGCCGGCAGGGGCAACCGACACAGCCCCCGCCGCCGAAGCCACCCCCTTCAAATTGCCGCAACTGCCCGTGTCGATCAACATCGAGCAGCTTTCGATCGGCAACGCACAGATCGGTGCGCCGGTTCTAGGTCAGGAAATTGCCGCAACGCTGGCAGGTGCTTTGTCGCTTGACGGCGGAGCAGGGGCTGTAAAACTGACGATGACCCGTCAGGATGCCCGGCGTGGTGCCTTTGGCATAGATGCCGCTTATTCAAACGAAACCAACCAGTTGCGTCTTGACCTGTCGTTGTCGGAGGACGCCGGCGGATTGGCCACGACCCTGCTTGGTCTTCCGGGGGCACCCTCGCTTGAGGCCGAAATAAAGGGCGACGGGCCACTCACGGATTTCAGTGCCGATCTGCGCCTTGCAACCGACGGGGCAGACCGGCTTGCCGGGCGCATCACGCTGGGCGGCGATGACACGCAATCCCGATTTGACGTCAACATCGGTGGCGACGTAACCGCCCTGTTCCTGCCACAGTATCAGGCATTTTTTGGCCCCGATGTGGCGTTGATCGCAAAGGGAAGCCGGAATGCATCCGGCATCCTGACACTCGATCAGTTCGACCTGCAAGCCGCCTCGCTTGCGCTCAACGGCCGCGCCAGCCTTTCAGCGCAGGGCGCGCCGTTGTCGTTCAACCTGACCGGTTCAATCGCAGACCCGCGCGGTGCGCCGGTTTTGCTGCCCGGGTCGACCACCCGCGTAAAGCGTATCGAGTTGCAGGCACAATACGATGCCGCACGCGGGCGCGACTGGATCGCGCGCATTTCAGGGACACAGATTGTGCAATCAGGCGTCGGTCAGGTCGATGCCCTGACGCTGTCGGCGGATGGCACCCTTTCGCAACCCGACGAGCCCTCTGCGGTAGCAGCCGACCTCAGCTTTGCGGCGACTGGCCTCTTGATGCAGGACGCAAAGCTTTCGCAAGCGCTGGGGGCTGTACTTGACGGAGCTGCGCGTGTGGAATGGGCCGCCGACGCGCCATTAATCGTGCGCGATGTGACGCTGGGCGGCACCGATTATGGCCTGACGATTGACGGTCAGGCCCTGATCGAAGATCGCGGCCTGACCGTTTCAGGCAGCGTTGACGCACGGTTCGGCGACCTGTCGCGACTGTCCGCACTTGCCGGGCAACCTCTTGAAGGGGAGGTCACCGCACAATTGAGCGGATCAGGTGACCCGATCGGCGGCGTTTTTGACGGGCGGGTCCGTGTGAGTGGCAGCGGCCTGCGCACAGGCATTGCACAACTTGACCCGCTGCTGGCCGATGGCGTGGTCTTTCAGGGGGGGGCTGCGCGCGGCGCGTTCGGTTTACGGCTCGACGCGATGCAAATCACCGCAACCGGAGTGTCGGGCAGTGTCACGGGCCTGTTGGCCAGCGGCCAGAGCGATCTGGAACTCTCGGCGCAACTTGATGATATCGGCGCGATTGTTCCACAATACAGCGGTCCGGTCAAAATATCGGGTCTTGCCCGTGAGGCCGGCTTGGGAGACTGGCAGGTCGATGTCGCACTTGATGGACCCTATGCCCTGAACGCCGACATCAATGGCCGCATCGGCACCCAAAGCACGAATGTCCAACTCGACATCGACTTGCCCGATATCTCGCCCTTTGCACCAGAGTTTTCAGGGGCCGTCACCGTCAAGGGTGCATTGATTGGCAACCCGGACAAGACGTTCGACTTTGACGTCACCGGCACCGGTCCCTTTGCAGCACAAGCCAGCCTGAAGGGCAGCACCGATCTGGTTGCGACACAAGTCGCAGTTTCGGCCATGATCAAAGACCTGTCCGCAATTGTACCCGATGTATCCGGCCCTGTCGCATTCTCGGGAACAGCACAGACCACTGATGGCGCAACATGGCAGGTCGATTTCTCGGGCGACGGCCCCTTTGAAACATCGGCACAGGTGAGCGGCACAACCAACGGGACCGCGACACAGGTTCAGCTGTCCGCGGCCTTGCGCGATTTGTCCAGATTGGCCCCCGGCGTGCCCGGCAATGTCATCGTCAACGCAAGCGCCCAAACCGGCGACGGCGTGTCGTGGCTGGTTGATCTATCCGGCACGGGTCCTTGGGTGTCACGGTTTGCCGCGAACGGCACCCTTGCCGCACAAGACAGCGACCTGTCCCTTTCGGTTTCAATGCCGAATGTCGGTGCAATCGCACCCGAGTTCTCAGGGCCGTTGGCGCTTTCGGGGACGGCGCGCGATATTGGCGCGGGGCAGTTCGCTGTCAAGTTCGACGTTGATGGCCCTTACGGCGTTTTCGCAACGACAGACGGCATTGTCGGCGGCGGCGCCACAGCCATCGACCTGACAAGTCGCATCCCCGACATCTCGCCCTTTGCACCCGGCCTGTCCGGCGGGGTCACTGCCAATGGGCGCGTGACAGAACAACCCGACGGCTTTGCTGTCGATCTGTCGACCGACGGACCGGGCACGGCTGAAACCCGCCTTTCAGGGACCCTCGCCCCTGATGCAAGCACGGTTGACCTTGGCATTGTCGGGCGTGCGCCATTGGCACTGCTCAACCGTCTGCTGGAACCCCGAGCGATCCTTGGCACGGCACTGTTTGACCTGAGACTACGCGGCGCACCCGCGCTCAAGGCCCTGTCAGGTACGATCACAACCAGCGGTACACGCGTGTCCCTTCCGACCCTGGAAAAGGCGCTTGAACAACTCAGCGCCGAGATCAAACTTCTTAACGGGACGGCAGGGGTTTTTGCACAGGCCAGTTTCTCGGATGGTGGACAATTGCGCGTCACCGGCCCGATCGGGCTGGGGGCCGGATTACCAGCAGATCTGACCATTGCCCTGAGCACTTTGAACCTGCGTGATCCTGCGCTTTACGACACACAGATCGACGGCCAGATCCGGCTGAACGGGCCGCTTTCGGGCGGTGCAGAAATCAGTGGTGACCTTACTCTGGGCGAAACCGAAGTGCGCATTCCGGAAACCGGCCTGAGTTTTGGCGGGGACATCCCGGAGATGACACATCGCAACCTGTCAGCCGCGGTGCGTGCCTCGCAATTGCGGGCGGGGATTGAACCTCCCTCGAACACACCGGCGAAAACAGCGCGCCCCTTTCCGTTGAACATTACCATCAATGCACCGAACCGGATATTCTTGCGGGGGCGCGGTCTGGATGCCGAACTTGGCGGGCAATTGCGGGTCTCGGGAACAAGTGCCGCGATCATTCCAATCGGGCAATTCGACCTTGTGCGCGGGCGGCTTGATCTGCTTGGAAAACGCCTCACTCTTGATGAGGGACGTATCACTCTTGCGGGTGGGTTCGTGCCGACAATCTCGTTGGTCACGCGCGCGCAAAGTGGCGGAATAACAGCGATCACAAGCCTGTCCGGCCCTGCGACAGATCCGGTCATCACCTTTACCTCGGAACCCGAACTGCCCGAGGACGAAGTTCTGGCGCGCCTCTTTTTCGGAAAAGGGATCGAGTCACTCAGCGCGTTGCAAGCCGCACAAATGGCCGTTGCCCTGCGGACCCTTGCGGGGAAGGGCGGCGTCGGCACATTGGCAAAATTGCGCAACTCGTTCGGTCTTGATGATCTGGATGTCAGCACCGACGAAAGCGGAAACACCTCTGTGCGCGCCGGCGCATACATTACCGAAAACGCCTATACCGATGTGACAACCAACAGCGCTGGTGACAGCGAGATCAACCTCAAGATCGACCTGTCAGACACAGTGACCCTTAAAGGAGCCGCCGACAGCACCGGAAACACGAGCATAGGCGTTTTTCTCGAGCGCGACTACTAGACGAGAATCGAAACGCTTCTCCCCTTGCCCACGGCCTCTCGCACCGCGCGGGCGCAGTCTGGCACAGCCAGACTGCTTGGCCCAACCCGCGAAGGGCCCGCAAGGGCAGGACAAAGGGACGGGAGAACCCCCCTTTCGTTTCATAAAACACATGCTCGATTTAAAAAAGGTCAGCTTCCGCGATAGGTCCCGTATCCGAACGGTGAAAGCAGCAACGGCACATGGTAATGGCTCTGCTCGGACATTCCAAATCGGATCGGCACCAGATCGAGAAACCGCGGTGATTCTGCAGGCACCAGAATCGAGTCGAAATATGCCCCTGTTTGAAACTCCAACTCATAGATCCCGATCACAAAATCTTTCTGCGGCAGGATCGGGCCGTCGGTGCGTCCATCTCCGTTTGTGACCATCTGCCGGATGTGCACCCGTTTTTCACCCTCGATCCGGTACAGATCAATGATCATGCCTTCTGCCGGATGACCGCGGGCCGTGTCCAGAACGTGTGTCGTGAGATATCCCGTCATGCTATCCTCCTGCTTGCCTTATCGGCATGAAATCCCGAAAGTGATCGCAGCGAATGCTTAACGGGTCAAGGAGAGCTCCATGGAGAGATACCCTCGTGATATGAGCGGTTATGGCCGCATCCCCCCAAAGGCCAATTGGCCCGGCGGTGCCCGGATCGCAATACAGATCGTCGTGAACTACGAAGAAGGTGGCGAAAACAACATCCTGCACGGCGATGACGCCTCAGAGGCATTCCTGTCAGAGATTGTCGGGGCACAGCCATGGCCCAATCAACGTCACGCGAACATGGAATCAATCTATGAATACGGGTCACGGGCCGGTTTCTGGCGGTTGCACCGATTGTTCACCTATATGAATATTCCGATTACCGTCTTTGGGGTGGCGACCGCCCTCGCCCGGTCGCCCGAACAGGTTGCCGCCATGAAGGAGGCCAATTGGGAGATCGCCTCGCACGGCCTTAAATGGATCGACTACCGCGACTTTTACCCCGAGGATGAACGCAAACACATGATCGAGGCGATGCAAATCCATACCGAAATCGTGGGTGAGCGTCCCCTTGGCTGGTACACGGGGCGCAGTTCGGAAAACACCGTGCGCCTCGTCGCCGAAGAGGGCGGTTTTACTTATTGTGCCGACAGTTATTCCGACGACCTGCCCTACTGGGAGCGCACGGGAACGGGCAACCTGCTGATTGTTCCCTACACGCTGGATGCAAACGACATGCGCTTTGCGACCCCGCAGGGCTTCAACACAGGCGAGCATTTCTTTCAGTACCTGAAGGACACCTTCGATGTACTTTATGCCGAGGGTGCTGCGGGACGACCCAAAATGATGTCGATCGGGCTGCATTGTCGCCTTGCCGGCAGGCCCGGTCGCGTCATGGCAGTGAAGCGGTTTCTCGATTACGTGAACGAGCATAGCGATGTGTGGTTTGCACGCCGGATCGATATCGCCCGCCATTGGACCCGCACCCACCCGCCAACCGCCCAGCGGGTGCGCCCCTCGCGGATGGACAAGGCCAGCTTTGCCGAACGTTTCGGTCGTGTGTTCGAGCATTCGCACTGGGTGGCGGAACGCGCCCACGCGCTTGAAATGGGCCCCGCCCACGACACCGCCCAAGGTGTTCACGCATTGTTGGTTCAGATTTTCAGACGCGCCAGCAAGGAAGAGCGCATGAACGTGCTTATCGCCCATCCCGATCTTGCCGGTAAACTCGCCGCTGCGCGCAAACTGACCGGCGACAGCACCGACGAACAGGCAAGCGCCGGCCTTGACGCGTTGACCGAAGAAGAACGGCGCACCTTTACCGATCTTAACGATCGCTATGTTGCCAAATTCGGTTTTCCATTCATCATCGCTGTGCGGGATCATTCAAAGGCCTCGATCCTGCAGGCCTTCCAACAACGGCTCGAGAACCAAAAAGAACAGGAATTCGCGGAAGCCTGCCGACAGGTAGAACGCATCGCCGAACTGCGCCTACACGCCATGGAGATATAATGCAGATCAAAGCCTCCCCGCTGACCCGCGAAAACTTTGCCCCCTTTGGCGACGTTCTTGATGCCTCGGGCACAGCAGACAAGATTATCAATCAGGGCAATTGTGGCCGGTTTCATGACCGCGCCACGCTGGATTTCTCGGACGGTCGTGCCGGTATCAGCCTGTTTCAGGCCCGTCCCCGAAGCCTGCCGTACGACTGCGACTTGCTTGAGCGCCACCCCGATGGCAGTCAGGCGTTTATTCCGATGTCGATGGACCCGTTTTTGATGATCGTCGCACCGGATGTGAACGGGACGCCGGGCGATCCGGTCGCGTTTATCACAGCAGCGGGCCAGGGAATAAACCTGCACCGCGGAGTATGGCACGGCGTTTTGACACCGCTCCATGCGCCAGGTCTGTTTGCCGTGGTTGACCGGATCGGCAATGGTGCAAACCTCGAAGAGGTCACATTACAGGTACCCTACACCGTGGTCGTCGACTGATCCTGCGTTTGCCGGACCATCACGCGGGCCATATCGAGCATCCGGTTCGAAAAGCCCCATTCGTTGTCATACCAGCCAAAAATTCGGGTTAACCCGCCTTTGGCAACAGATGTCTCCGGCCCCGCAATGACGATTGATTCAGGGCGCATCCGCAAATCGGTGCTGACCAGCGGTTGATCCACCCATCCGATAAGCGGGCCGCCAGAGGCCGCATAAAGCCACGCGTTGACCTCTTGGAGACTCGGGGCGCTGCGCAGGGTGACCATCAGATCAATCGCCGAAACACTGGCCGTGGGCACGCGCACCGCACGGGCCGTCACACGGCCCGCCAATTCCGGCAAAACAATATCAACCAACCGCCCCGCCGAGGTCGAGGTCGGCACCATGCTCATGGCCGCCGCGCGCGACCGTTCAAGCGTGCCACGCGGCGTATCAACCGTCGGCTGGCTGCCGGTGTAGCAATGAATGGTTGTCATATGCCCTGACTCAAGGCCAAAGCTGTTGTCGAGCAGTTTCAACAACGGCGCCATGGCATTGGTCGTACACGACGCATTGGAAACGATCTTTGCGCCTTGGGCCATTTGCTCGTTCGCACCGATCACAGCCGTTACATCCGCCGCCGCAGACGGCCCGGAAATCAGCACAGCCCTCGCGCCCCCACGCAGGCCGCGCATGGCAACATCACGCGTTTCTGCCCGCCCGGTGCACTCCAGAACAACATCGACGTTGCTCAGATCAAGGCTCGAGATATCCGGCGTCTGCCGTACCTTCAGGACGCGCCCATTGACGATCAGCGCACCGTCGGCAATCACAACCGTTCCGGGATACGGCCCATAAACGCTGTCATACTGAAAAAGGTAGGCCAGTGTTTCCACAGGGGCAATATCGTTGATGCACACGATCTCGAAGTCCGCCCCGCGCGGCGATTGCAAGATCAAACGCAAAAGGCTGCGCCCGATCCGCCCGAAACCATTGATGACAACCTTGATTGGTCGGGTCATATCATTCCCTGCTGGTCCAGAAACGAAAGCCCCGCCACAAGCGGTCGAACCTCTGAGACAACAGAGAGGTCAGACGCCCGCAGCGGGGTAATTTAAAAAGCCGAAGCGTGCCGGAGCGCTTAAAAAGCGACCCGTTGTGCAACGCCACGCTCAAGCGCCAGTACAACGGCCTTTTCAGCCACTGCAAGGTCCTGAAGGCCAACGCCCGTTCCGTCAAAAAGTGTGATCTCTTCTGCACTTTTACGTCCCGGATGGGTGCCATTGATAACGGCCCCGATCTCGGAGATATCACTTTCGGCAATCAGGCCTTCGGCTATGGCGTGCTGTGCCTCGCCGATGCTGATCGATTGTGCGATCTCGTCGGTAAACACGGTTGCCTTTGCGACAAGTGCCGCGCTGACTTCCTGCTTGCCCTTGGTGTCGGTGCCCATGCACGCGATATGCGTGCCCGGTTTGATCTGTGTCTCGTTCAGGATCGGATCGAAGCTTGAGGTGATCGTGATGATCACATCCGCCTGCGCGCCAAGTTCGTCAAGGCTCACGGCCTCGAAGGGCAGGCCAAGTTCGGTGGCTGTCGCCTCGAGACGCGACAGCATCTCGGGGTGGAAGTTCCAGCCGATGACCTTTTCAAAATTGCGCTGCCGAACGGCGGCACGCATCTGGAAAGCCGATTGGTGACCGGCACCGACCATGCCCAGAACTTTACTGTCAGGACGCGACAGGTGCTTGATCGAGACAGCAGACGCGGCGGCCGTGCGCAAGGCCGTCAGCAGATTGCCACCGACAATCGCGCGCGGACGACCGGTATCGGGATCAAACAGAAACACCGTGGATTGGTGGTTCGTCAGACCCTTTGCTTCGTTTCCGGGCCAGTAGCCGCCCGATTTCAGGCCCAGCGCAAGACCCGCACGGTCAAACCCCGATTTGAACCCGTAAAGCGCATCGGCGTGGCCGATCGCTTCGCGGATCACCGGAAAGTTGTACGCATCGCCCTTTGACATCGCCGAAAAGACTTTTTCGATGGCGTCAAAGCTGCTTTCGGCATCAATCAGGTTGGCAATTTCAGCCTCGGGAACAAGGATCAACCCCCCGTCCGTATCAGAGGCGGCCGAAGCCGCCCCCTTTTCAGGTGCATCCAGACCCATATCAGTAGGCCTTGCCGCGTGCCGATACCGGCCACAGGGTTTCAACCTTGCCACCACGTACACCGACATACCAATCGTGCACGTTGCAGGTCGGGTCGCAATGGCCCGGGACCAGCTTCAGCTTGTCATTCACCTTCAAAACGCCCTCGGGGTCGGCAACAACACCGTGCTCGTCAGAACATTTGACGTATTTCACGTCGGTGCGGCCATAGATCGTGGGCAGGCCACTGTCGACTGACTGCGCCTTGAGGCCCGCATCAACGATGGCTTTGTCGGCTTTGGCGTGGCTCATGACGGTGGTCAGGAGGAACAACGCGTTCTCCCACTCGCCCTCGTCGATACGCTTGCCGTCCTTGTCGAGGATGCGACCATAGTCGGCATCCATGAACGCGTAAGAGCCGCACTGCAACTCGTTGAAAACGCCCGAGGCACTTTCAAAGTAGTAAGAACCGGTGCCGCCGCCACCAACGATATCACATCCGATACCTTCGGCCTTCAGCATCTCGACAGTTTCACGCACCTGATCGATTGCGATCTGGGTCTTGCCCTCACGCTCCTCGTACGAGTCGAGGTGCTGCATCGCACCCTGATAGGCCTGAATGCCGGCAAACTTGACGCCGTCGGCTTTTTCGATTGCCTTGGCCAAATCCACAACAGCCTGACCGTATGTCACGCCACACCGGCCTGCGCCCACGTCGATTTCAACGAGGCATTCGATCAATGTGCCATGCTTTGTCGCCGCAGCAGACAACTCGCCCACGCTATCGATATCGTCCACGCAGCAGATCGTGCGGGCACCCAGCTTTGGGATACGGGCAAGGCGGTCAACCTTTTGCGGGTCACGCACCTGATTGGAAACCAGAACGTCTTTGATCCCGCCGCGCGCGAACACTTCGGCTTCCGAGACTTTCTGACAGCAAACACCGACGGACCCGCCAAGTTTTTCCTGAAGCAGGGCGACATCGACAGATTTGTGCATCTTGCCGTGGACCCGGTGGCGCATGCCGTGGGCCTTGGCAAAATCGCCCATCTTCTTGATGTTCCGCTCAAGCGCGTCCAGATCAAGCACAAGGCAAGGCGTCTGAATGTCAGCCGCGTCCATCCCCGGAAGTGCGGGTACGTCATAGCCGACTTCAAGGCCGTCAAAATTGGTAAGGTCTTTCATAGTGCTTCTCCCCTAACTCATCATCCATGGCAGTTTGTCGAGATCGACATTACCACCTGTTACGATCACGCCAACACGTTTGCCGGCAAATCTTTCCTTGTTCTTGAGAATGGTGGCAAGCGGTACAGCACAGCTTGGCTCCATCACAATTTTCATCCGCTCCCAAGTGAGCTTCATCGCTGCGATGATCTCTTCTTCGCTGGCGGTCAGGATATCAGTCACGTGATTGCTCACAAAGTGCCATGTCAGGTCTTTGAGTGGTACTTTCAACCCGTCAGCGATCGTAACCGGTGCATCATCGGCAATAATATAGCCTGCCTTGAAGCTGCGGTACGCATCATCGGCCTGTTCAGGCTCTGACGCGATGATCTGGACCTCGGGGGCGATGTTGCTGAGTGTCAGGCAGGTGCCCGAAATCATGCCGCCGCCACCGATCGGCGCGACCATCATGTCAACTCCACCGGTCTGCTCCATAAACTCGCGGCTACAGGTGCCCTGCCCGGCAATAACCCGCGGGTCATTGTAGGGATGGACAAACTCGGCCCCGGTTTCCTTGATCAGCTCGGCAAACACCGCTTCACGGCTGGTGGTTGACGGCTCACATTCGATGATCTTGCCGCCGTAGCCCCGCACGGCGGCCTTTTTGGCTTCGGGGGCCGTGCGCGGCATCACGACCGTACACGGGATACCCCGACGTCCTGCCGCATAAGCCAGCGACAGCGCGTGGTTGCCGGACGAGTGTGTTGCCACACCCTTCTCGAGCATGTCTTCCGACAGGCCGAACACCGCATTAGAGGCGCCACGGACCTTGAAAGCACCGGCCTTCTGGAAGTTCTCGCACTTGAAGAACAACTCTGCACCCGTCAGCTCGTTGAAGTAGCTGGAGGTCAGAACCGGCGTCCGGTGGATATACGGCTTGATCCGTTCGTGCGCGACAAGCACGTCGTCATAGGTTGGAATAATCAATTCGGGTGCGTCCTTCATGTGAACGTGCTCCTTATTCAGCGGCCATTTCCATAGCCGGAGCTTCCATCGTCGAGCGATAATACTCCTGCGCGGCAGCAACGCCACTACCAAGTGTGACCGGCAGCTTGTAATCTGCCATCACCATCTCGGCGGTTGCGATACCCTGCAACGCCATTCCTTCGGTCAAAGAGCCCAAGTGGCCGATACGGAACACCTTTCCGGCAACCTCGCCAAGGCCCGTGCCGAACGCTGTGCCATAAACATTGGCCGCGCGGGTCACGATGTCAGTGGCATTGAACCCTTCAGGAACCACAATAGCGCTAACCGTGTCGGAATACCATTCCGGCTTTGTCGCACACAGGTTCAAACCCCACCCATGCACCGCAGCACGCACACCGGTCGCAATCCGTGCGTGGCGGGCGATCACATTGTCGATGCCTTCGTCCAACAGCATTTCGGTCGCAACCTTCAGACCATTCAGCAGACCGACAGACGGCGTGTAGGGATAGGCATTCGCCGCATATCCTTTGGCCATATCGCGGAAGTCAAAGAAACAGCGCGCCATCTTTGCCGTTTCGATAGCAGCCATCGCCTTGGGGCTGGCACCGACGATGCACAGACCCGCAGGCAGCATAAAGCCCTTTTGCGAACCGGTCACGGCGATGTCTACGCCCCAGTTGTCCATCTGGAAATCCATCGAGCCGATCGAGCTCACACCGTCAACCAGCAACAGCGCGGGGTGGTTTGCGGCATCCATCGCGGCCCGTACGGCAGCAATGTTCGACACAACACCTGTGGCTGTTTCGTTGTGCGTGGCCAATACGGCTTTGATCTTGTGGCCGGTGTCGGCCTTCAATGCGGCCTCGTAACGATCTGCAGGAAGACCCTCACCCCAAGGGGTTTCGATCACATCAACATTCAGACCGTGACGCTGGCACAGGTCGATCCAGCGGTGCGAGAACATGCCGTTGCGGGCCGCAAGAACCGTGTCGCCCGGGCTCAGCGTGTTGGCGATCGCAGCTTCCCAGCCGCCGGTCCCTGTTGCGGGAAAGATAAAGACCTCGGCCGTTTCGCTCTTGAGGATCTTCTTTACGCCCTGAAGCGCAGGATGCAGGATTTCGGCAAACAAAGACGACCGGTGGTCGATCGTAGGCATGTCACATGCCTTGCGGATAACCTCTGGAATGTTTGTCGGGCCGGGGATGAAAACCGGGTTCTGAAAGCTCATGTATCTACTCCCTCTTTCAAAGTTGCCTTGTTTTAGGCACAAGGTCCAATCCACGCAACTTTTTTGAATTTATTTTCCACAGGATGAAAAAATAGAAAAGCCACACCTTTTCATGGGCTTGAATTTTTCACTCTGCGAAATAGAAATTCAAAAAAGATAAAAAAGGAATCAAACGTGCCTGACACACCCGAAAAGAAGTCCCGTGGCCGCCCCCGCGCCTTCAACGACAAGACCGAACAGAACACGATCCAGTCGCTGGACCGGGCCATGATGATCCTTGAGGAGCTTTCGGGGTTTGACGGGCTGACGCTGTCCGAACTGGCCGACCGCCTGACCCAGTCACCAGCCACCGTGTACCGCGTGCTGGTCACCCTTGAGGTGCGCGGCATCGTGGAGTTGGACCCCGCAACCCAAACCTGGAATGTTGGCGCAAAGGCCTTTTTGATCGGGTCCAGCTTCCTGCGGCGTACCTCTGTTGTGGACCGTGCGCGCCCTTTTATGCGCGAATTGATGTTCGCCACCGGAGAGACTGCGAACCTTGGTGTCGAACGTGGCGACGAGGTCCTGTTTGTCAGTCAGGTCGAGACACATGCCTCGATCAGGGCCTTCTTTCCGCCCGGAACGATGTCACCCCTGCATGCATCGGGCATCGGCAAGGCCCTGTTGGCACATTCCGACAAAGCACGGGTGGATGCCATGTTGACCCGTGCCCCCCTGAGGCGGTTTACAGCGACGACACTGACCAATCACACCGAACTTCTGGCCGATCTGGAAACGATCCGCACACGGGGGTTTTCGCTCGACAACGAAGAACGCACCGAAGGCATGCGCTGCGTGGCGGCTCCGGTTTTCAACGCTCTCGGCGAAACCGTGGCAGGATTGTCGGTGTCAGGACCGGTAAGCCGCGTGACACCCGCCGCCGCACTGAGACTGGGAAAAGAAGTGGCC
This sequence comes from Paracoccaceae bacterium, assembly GCA_047629975.1. Lineage (GTDB taxonomy): Bacteria > Pseudomonadota > Alphaproteobacteria > Rhodobacterales > Rhodobacteraceae > JBLHUT01. The sequence goes on along the minus strand of JBLHUT010000018.1, from coordinate 5,265 downwards.
GCGATGGCACGTTCGCTGTCAACCGCATTGGGCGCACGCCCGCCCGAACGCAAATGACGCAAAATGGCAAACGGCCCGTACGGGCCGTTTATAGACGGATTACAGAGATCAACCGGCCGTAATCCGCTTCATGGCGATGCACCGACCGACGGTACGAGAAAAACCGCTCTGCGTCACTGTAAGTGCAGTGTCGGGTCCATTCGGCGTGCCCGACACCGGCCGCGCGCAGCCGGTACAAACCGTAGCCCGGCAAATCGAACTGCACGCGGTCGTCCTTTGCTCCGGCGAAAAAGCGGCTGTTAGCGGGATCAGCATCAAGGAACCTGTCCATGAACTCTGGCCCGACCTCATAGGCCGACTGGCTGATCGCAGGGCCGATCACCGCAGAGATCGATCCGACCCGCGCGCCCAACTCGACCATCGCCGCCAGCGTCGCTTCCAACACACCGTCCAGCGCACCGCGCCATCCGGCATGCGCGGCGCCGATCACACCCGCTGCGTGGTCGGCAAAAAGAACCGGCTGGCAATCTGCGGTCAATATCGCAAGCGCCAGCCCGGGGCGATCTGTGACCATCGCGTCCGCAGGCACGCTCGATCTGGTGTGGTCTTTAAGGGTGACTGCGGTGGCCGAATGGGTTTGATGCACGCTCTGCAACGCAGGGGTGCGCACCCCGACTGCATGGGCCACCCGCTCGCGGTTGATCATGACAATATCGGATTGGTCACTGGAGCCGGTGCCGCAATTCAACCCCGCAAACACACCTGATGAGGCCCCCCCCTTGCGGGTAAAAAACCCGTGGCGCAGCGGACTAAGAGCGTCGGCAGTCAGAAATTCAAGTGTCATGGGTCAAATCCCGGAGGCGGCGGAGCACCGCGAGGCGTAAGCGCAATAGCTTTGAACAAGGTTCCCATTTCATCGGGGTGGGTCAAGCGGCGATGTGCGGAAATGTGATTTTCGAGCGGTTCTGCGACCATTCCTTTTGCAAGTGCCTGCGCACGCGGCGTTATACCAAGACGTTCGAGCAGCACACCCTGCGGCGTCATTCCGCTGACCCGAATGCCACGCGCCGCCCCTTGTGCAGCGATGCCCAGCGCGCCGAAATCCACATGCGCAGTAATGTCCGCAAGCCCCGGAGAAGCAAACGGGTCCTCGGGGCGGTGCCCGCGCACCGCCTGAAACGTGTCCCCGTCAGAGCGCGCACCGCCGTAGTCGATCACAATCGCCGCGCCGCCGCGTTGCGCCACCTGCGTCGCAAGATGACCAATGACCGGCTGTGCTGCGGAACACAGCTCAACAACATCGTCGATGGCCGTGTCAAACAGCCTGTGTTCCAACGCATCAATCGCCACCGCGCCGGCACGTCCGGCAACAAGAGCATCCCCGGACACGCCAACGACAATCTCGCTCCACCCTTCGGGGGCGCGCACGAACTGCCGGATCGGAAGGGCATCGAAGAACTCGTTCGCCACAGCCAGAAGCGGTAAATCCGGCAGATCGCTGATGGATCCGATCCACGCGACATCATAGCCTTGAAGGGCTTTGGCCTGTTGCGTCCGCAGCGCTTCGCTTGCTTCAAGCAGCACGATCCGCGCGGCCTCCCCGAAGCCGGGCACACCAGCCGTGGCGCGCAGGATATCGGCCATCATCGTGCCGCGCCCCGGCCCGAGCTCTGCCAGAACAAATTTCGAGGGTGCGCCCTGATCCAGCCATATCTGAGCCAGACAAAGCCCGATCATTTCGCCAAACATCTGGCTGATTTCGGGCGCGGTGACGAAATCTCCGTGTGCCCCGAACGCCGGGCGCGTGCGATAATAACCATACTCGGGATGCAGCAGGCATTCCGACATGTAGGTCGACAACGGGATCGGCCCCGTGGCGGCAATGCGGCGGATCAAGAGCGCACCAAGTGGCGTCACGCGCCCCGCTCCCTTGCCCCGCGCCGCGCCGTCCGGATCAACGCCAGACCAACCAGAATCATCGGCACGGATAACAGTTGCCCCATCGTGATACCGATATGGCCACTTCCGATCGCAAAGCCGATCGGGTTTTCCACACTCGCAAAATGCGCATCCGGTTGGCGAAAGAACTCCACAATATACCGGCTTGCACCGTAACCCGCCAAAAAGACGCCCGTGATCATGCCCGGTCGCTTGAGCGCGCTGCCGCGATAGGCCAAAAGCATCAGCACGATCCCAAGCACCAGCCCCTCAAGCCCGGCCTGATAGAGCTGTGACGGATGGCGCGCCACCTCGTCCCCCCGATAAAACCATTCTCCGGCCGCAAGACATCCCTGCCACGCCGGATCCACACACATCGTGGGGAATTTCATCGCCCAAGGCACGTCTGATGCCCGCCCCCAAAGCTCGGCATTGATGAAGTTGGCAAGTCTGCCCAAAAACAACCCCGGCGCCACGACCAGTGCAAGCGTATCGGCCACACTAAGCCGCGCCAGCCCGTGGCGGTGGCAAAACACAAGTGCCGCGACCACCACCCCCAGAAAACCGCCGTGAAAGGCCATCCCCCCTTGCCAGACCAGCAATATCTCGGCCGGGTTGGCAAAATAATACGCCGGCTTGTAAAACAGGATAAAGCCAAGCCGCCCGCCGATCACAATGCCCAGAATAATCCACGTCAGCAGGTCTTCGAGCTGCGCCTTACTCATTGGCGCGTGCTGGTCCCGCCACAGTCGCGGCGTCGACACAGCCCTGATCGCAAGCCAAAGCGCCAGAAGAATACCGGTGATGTAGGCAAGCGCATACCAGCGTAGGGCGAATGTCATCCCGAACAGCGAAACAGAGAAGAGTTCAGGATGGATTTCAGGAAAAGTGATAAGTGCGTTCATGCGCCTGCTCTTGCCTTGGCACCTGCGCATCTGTCAACCACCACCATGCGCCGTTTTTTGACCTACCCCTTGAGACCGGACCCATTGCAGCCCATATTAACGTCAAACCGAATGTGGAGATTTTTATGCAAAGCCGGAACAAACTTTTCGACGACATGTCACAGCTGATGACCAATGCAATGGGCGTTGCCCAAGGGGCAAAGGACGAGGCCGACACCGCTTTCAAGTCGATGATCGACCGCTGGATGGCGGACCGGGATTTTGTCACACGTGAGGAATTCGACGCAACCCGCGCGATGGCACAAAAGGCACGCGAAGAGAACGATGCCCTGAGAGCGCGAATCGAGGCTCTGGAAACGGCTCAACGCGGCGACTGACACGCCAGTTGCCCGACGTTAAAGCCGCCCGGCTACGGCCGCGGCGGCTTTTTTGTGCCGCGAAGCCATCTTTGCACACGGCAGGGAACGCACAATTTGTGCTTATCCACAGCAGATATCGAGTTTTCCACAAGATATTGCGGCAGAGCCGCATGAGCCGACAATATTTACCTTTACACATGTCATCTGCGCCCGCACCATATATTGTGTGGCGGTGAAATTAATGTGCTGAGTATAGATCACCTGCTGCGTTCCCGCGCGACTTTCGCGTTTTAGTGCTGCACCAAAAGGGGTCGATCATGTCACTCTCCGAGAGTTATCTGGAAACAGACGACATCCATCCCATCGATATAGTTGAAACGCTTGCGGCACATCATGATTGGGACTTTGAGCGTATTGCCGATGACCAGATCGCAATGGCAGTCGAGGCACAGTGGCGGACGTATTCGATCACACTCGCATGGTCGGCTTATGACGAGACACTCAGACTTGTCTGTACCTTCGAGATGGAGCCACCCGAGGAAAAGCTGCCGCAATTGTACGAGGCGCTTAACAGTATCAACGACACCTGTTGGAACGGCGCATTCACATATTGGCGCGATCAACAAATGATGGTTTATCGCTATGGTTTGGTGCTTGCTGGCGGACAGCTGGCCGGACCAGAGCAAATCGACCGGATGATAACGAACGCCGTCGAAACTGCGGAGCGATTTTATCCGGCATTTCAGTTGGTTGTATGGGGAAACCGGACGCCGAAAAATGCCATGCAAGTTGCATTTTGCGAGACATTCGGGCGCGCCTGAGACCCCTTTTACCTCACAGGCGGACGTGTTGTCGAAATGGAAGGCTCCCGCCGGTCTCAAGGACATCTGTCGATGTCATTCGGCCTGTTGGGCGTGGCAGTCGGGACAAGCCCCGCCTGCGTCATCGCTCAATAATACCGCATCAACCTGAAACAACTGTTTTCCAACGGAGACCTGTCTTCTAGGGTCAAGAGAAAGTTTTAAAATACAAAGGGTACGGCATGGATTTGAAGTGGCTGGCGCAGGCCGGAATGGTCGTTTTGGGATGCGGTAAAATGGGGTCGGCGATGCTTGCGGGTTGGCTTGACAGCGGGTTGCCAGCACAGGCTATCACGGTACTGGAACCAAAACCCTCTGATTGGCTGAAGTCCATCGCGGGGCTGCGGTTGAACGCTGAGCTGCCGGCAAACCCCGGTCTTGTTCTGATTGCAGTGAAGCCGCAGATGATGGCTGATGCGCTTCCCGGTCTTGGCCGTTTGGGCGGTTCTTCCACATTATTCGTCAGCGTTGCGGCGGGCATATCGATCGGGCATTACGAATCTGTACTTGGTGCGACAACACCCGTCATCAGAGCCATGCCAAACACGCCTGCTGCGGTTGGACGCGGGATAACGGCGCTTGTCGGCAATTCTTGCGTTACCGCTGACCAGTTGGCCTTGAGCACTGTGTTGATGTCAGCCGTCGGAGACGTGGTCATGCTTGACAGCGAGGCACAGATGGACGCCGTGACCGGGGTTTCCGGATCGGGGCCAGCCTATGTCTTTTACCTGATCGAGGCACTTGCGGCGGCGGCACGGGCCGAAGGCCTGCCGGAACATCTTGCACAAAGGTTGGCGGCGGCAACTGTCAGCGGCGCGGGTGAATTGGCGCGCCAAGCATCTGAAACACCGGAACAATTGCGAATCAACGTCACCTCGCCCAACGGCACCACGGCGGCAGGGCTTGCCGTTTTGATGGATTCCGAAACTGGCCTGACGCCTCTGATCCGCCGCACCGTGGCCGCCGCCGCCAATCGCAGCCGCGAGTTGGGCGCATGAGCATTACGTTTGACGATTTCCTGAAGGTCGACATCCGTGCCGGACGCGTCACCCGCGCCGAAGCCTATCCCGAAGCGCGGGTTCCCGCGATCAAGCTTTGGGTCGATTTCGGCGACGACATCGGCGAAAAGAAAAGCTCGGCCCAGATTACCGCGCACTACACGCCGCAAAATATTGTGGGGAAGCAAGTTCTTGCAGTCGTGAA
>JBLHUT010000017.1:0-23755 GCA_047629975.1 Paracoccaceae bacterium | reverse complement strand
GAGCGGCATAATCGCCCCCACAAACGACAAGCCCTTTCGGATCGGGCACAGCCGTCCTAAATAGGCACCAGATAAGGTGGAGGACGCAGCGTGTTTTGGGCATTGGCAATTGGAATGGCGGTTATTGTAGCAGCGGCGCTGCTTTGGGCCTTGCTGCGGGAAAGCCCGCCATCCTTTGCGACGGATGGCGAGGGTCTTTCCGACACGTCCCCCGGACAAAGCGCCGACCTGAAGGTTTACCGCGACCAGCTCAAGGCGATCGCGGATGATGTGGCCCGCGGCGTGATTGCGGGCGACGAGGCAAACCGGATCAAGCTTGAAATCTCGCGCCGCATTCTGGAGGCCGATCGCACCGGGCCGGCGGCTTTGACAACGGCCCCAAAATCCGCGTCCATCGTGGCCGCCGTGATCGCGGCGGTTCTGGTTGTTGGCGGGTCGGGGGCCGCCTATTGGTGGCTGGGCGCGCCGGGTTACGCCGACTTGCCACTCAAGGCGCGGATCGCGGCCGCCACACAAGCGCGCGAAAACCGCCCCGATCAGGCGATTGCCGAAGCCGCCGTACCTGCCTTTCCACCGGCCGCGACCTCATCGGAATTCGCGACCCTGATGACCCAATTGCGCACCGCCGTTGCCGCCCGCCCCGATGACCTTCAGGGGCAGGAGCTTTTGGCGCGCAATGAATCGGCGCTTGGCAATTTCGCCGCAGCCCACACCGCCCAGTCCCGCATCATTGACCTGAAAGGGGCCGACGCCACAGCCGAGGATTTTGCCACCCTTGCCGACCTGCTGGTGCTTGCGGCCGGTGGCTATGTCTCGCCAGAGGCCGAAGCGGCCCTGAACCAGGCGCTTGGCAAAGACAACACAAACAGCGTGGCGCGTTTCTATGCCGGATTGATGCACAGCCAGACAGGCCGCCCCGATCTGGCTTTTCGCTTCTGGGAGCCGCTTTTGCGCTCCAGCCTGCCCGATGATCCGTGGGTCGTCACGCTGCGTGAACGCCTTGATGATATCGCGATGCGCGCCGGTGTCGAATACAGTCTGCCCCCGCTAAGCAGTTTGCGCGGCCCCACGGCCGATGACGTCGAAGCCGCCTCTGAAATGTCCGCCGAAGGGCGGATGCAGATGATCCGGGGCATGGTCGACGGTCTGAGCGAGGAGTTGGGCACCCAAGGCGGGCCACCGCCCAAATGGGCCCAGTTGATCCGTGCACTTGGTGTTTTGGGACAGCGCGACAGGGCGGCGGCCATCTGGGCCGAGGCGCAGCAGGTCTTTCCCGACCCCGCGACCCGCATCCAGATCCTTCAGGCTGCCCGCGATGCAGGTGTTGCCGAATGATCGTCGATACGATGGAGGAATTCGCCTCCCTTGTCCCGCCGCATCACGCGATTGCCGGTCTTGACCTTGGAACGGTCACCATCGGGGTTGCCGTCTCGGACCGCTTGCTGTCGGTGGCCAGCCCGCTTGAAACGATTCGGCGCAAGAAGTTCGGGCTGGATGCCGCGCGCCTTTTGGAGATTGCAACGTTGCGCACGCTTGGTGGCATTGTTCTGGGGTTGCCACGCAACATGGACGGCAGCGAAGGACCAAGATGCCAGTCAACCCGTGCTTTTGCGCGCAACCTTGAAAAACTGACCGACCTGCCGATTTCGTTCTGGGACGAACGACTTTCGACAGTGGCGGCCGAAAAAGCGTTGCTTGAGGCGGATACGTCACGAAAACGTCGCGCCGAGGTCATAGATCACGTCGCCGCAGGGTATATCCTGCAAGGCGCACTGGACAGGCTGCGATTTATGAGGGCCAACACATGAGCGACGATATCTGGAAGCGACCGGAGCTGGACAGCCCCTGCATCAAGCTGTGCATCATCCACCCCGCCGAGCGGATTTGTACAGGGTGCCTGCGCACCATCGACGAGATTACCGCCTGGAGCCGGATGAGCACCGAGGCGCGCAAAGCAGTGATGCAGACCCTGCCCGAGCGCGCACCGCGCTTGCAAAAGCGCCGTGGCGGACGCGCCGCACGATTGGCGCTCTGATACGGCTGAAGGCATGCTCCCCCGACAGCCACCCCCGCCCCTTCCGGAAGATTTTGCCGCGCATCCGTGCGCCGTGAGCACGGCACACCCCGCAGCGCGTCGCGATCGGATGATTGCCGTCTTCGCATTTCGGGCGATCAAGGCTACCGGCGGGTCATTTTCGGGCACCCGGACAACACTTTTTCGTATAAATGAATGCAAATGCACTGCTTCCCCTTTACGCCCGCAGTGATGACGCCTATTTTCTGACTAAATTAGTAAGAGGGCGATATGGCTTCCGACCAAAAGACCGAAACACCGATGGAGGGCGCGCCCCTTATCCGCCCGTCCAGCACGGACCATCCGCTTTACGACTCTGTCGTCGAGGCGTGCCGCTCGGTGTATGACCCCGAAATTCCTGTAAACATCTACGATCTTGGCCTTGTCTACACGATCGACATCAGTCCCGAGAACGAAGTCGGGGTCGTTATGACGCTGACGGCGCCCGGTTGTCCGGTCGCCGGTGAAATGCCCGGCTGGCTTGCAGATGCAATTGAACCCGTCGCAGGCATCAAGCAGGTCGAAGTCGAAATCACTTGGGATCCACCCTGGGGGATGGACATGATGAGCGACGAGGCACGGCTGGAACTGGGCTTTATGTAAGTCCGGCCATTGGTGCAATTTTCTTTCGCCCCTTGAGTTCAAGGGCGCAAGCTCCTACCTTTGCAGGAGTATCCAAGGAGTAGATCCATGTTCGGCATCCCCGGAAAACAGGCAGTTTCAATCACGACCAACGCTGCAGCCCAGATCGCAAAACTGATGCGCAAGGACGGCCATCAGGGCCTGCGCATCGGGATTAAAAAGGGCGGCTGTGCCGGCATGGAATACACCATGGACTACGTCACCGAGGTTGATCCGCACGACGAGGTCGTCGAGGTAGACGGGGCGCGGGTCATGATCGCTCCGATGGCGCAGATGTTTCTCTTTGGCACTGAAATCGACTACGAAGTAAGTCTGCTCGAGGCGGGCTTCAAATTCCGCAACCCGAATGTTGTCGATGCCTGTGGTTGTGGCGAGTCGATTAAGTTTGACGAAAATATCGTCGCAGGGGCTGCTTCCGCTTGACGCTGTCGCCTGTGCACGTCAACCCTTCATGAACGAATGAAGGAGTGTTGGCATGCGCCGGAAACTAGCCGCTGGAAACTGGAAGATGAACGGGCTTAAGGCTGCTTTGGCAGAGACCGACAGCCTGAGCATGCGTCACCCGACATCGTCAGTTGATATCCTGATATGCCCGCCAGCGACACTGCTTGCCGCCCTGTCGGATTCAGCCGGAGCCGCCCTTCAAACCGGTGGGCAGGATTGCCATGCAAACGTAAATGGCGCGCATACGGGCGATACATCTGCGCAGATGCTGGCCGATGCCGGCGCAAGCTATGTGATCCTCGGACATTCCGAACGTCGTGCGGACCACGCAGAGCAAAACGCAGACATCCGTGCAAAGGTCAGCGCCGCATGGGATGCCGGACTTGTCGCAATCGTCTGCGTGGGTGAAACAGCACAGCAGCGCGATGATGACCAAACACTTGATGTGATCTCCAAACAGCTCGAAGCCTCGGTCCCCTCAGGCGCAAAGGCGAACACACTTGTGGTGGCCTATGAACCTGTCTGGGCGATCGGCACAGGCCGGACAGCCGAAGCCGACGATATTTCAGAGGTGCACGATTTTATGCGCGCCCGACTGGCAAAACGTTTCGGTGCCGCAACCGCAGACGGCGTGCGGCTGCTTTATGGCGGGTCGGTAAAGCCTTCGAACGCCCCCGAGATATTCGCAATCGATAACGTGGACGGGGCACTTGTCGGCGGCGCAAGCCTGAAGGCCCAGGATTTCTCCGGTATCGTGTGCGCGTTGGAAGCCAGTCAAACCACCTGAGCCTTTCCCGAAACACCAAATGAAGCAGAGCGACCGCAGGCACGCAAAGCGTGCCTGCCCGGCCCAACCAAATCCGCCAAGGCGGTATTTGGGCGGGAGCACGCCGCTGTTGCGCTGCCACCTACAGGGCCGCAACAACAAACAGCGCGTTGAAGCACAATGTGTCAGGCGCGGGCTTGCGCCATGCCCAACCCAAGCCGGCGACTTAGCGTTGTGTTTAAGTGGTCATGTTCCAGACGTCCCGGCGTCCATGATATCCGCTCACAAAAAAGCCGCGCAAAGACCACAACATGATCTCTGCGCGGCAGATGCAAAAGGCTATTGCCTAGTTGATAACCAACTCCGGCCCCATCAAAGCATTGGGCAGGAATGTCGAGATCGCCGGCACATAAGTTACGATGATCAAGAACACGAACAACACCATCAAGAATGGGAAGGCCGCGCGGACAACCGCCATCATCGGCATCTTCGCAACTCCGGAAGTGACAAACAGGTTCAGACCCACCGGCGGAGTGATCATACCGATTTCCATGTTCACCACCATGATGATGCCAAGATGGATCGGATCGACACCAAGCTCGATAGCAATCGGAAAGACCAAAGGCGCCACGATAACCAACAGGCCCGACGGCTCCATGAACTGGCCCCCGATCAGCAAGATGACGTTCACGATAACAAGGAACATGATCTTGCCAAAGCCCGCCGAAAGCATCGCCTCCGCGATATGCTGGGGGACCTGTTCATCGGTCAGCACGTGCTTGAGTAACAAGGCGTTCGCGATCACGAACATCAATGTAACGGTCAGCTTGCCGGCATCCAGAAGTGTTCTCTGGGTGTCTCTGTGGAAAAACGCCGTGACCAGCGCGTCAGGACGCCGGAACAGGCTTTTCTTGGCCTGCCCCTCACGCGCGGCAAGCGGCCCCATATCGCGGTAAACGAACAACGCCACGATAAAGGAATACACCGCCGCGACAGCGGCCGCTTCGGTCGGTGTAAAGATTGCCCCGGTAACACCCGGAATGCCATAAATACCGACCATGATGATCACAATCAGCAACAGGCCCCAAACCGCGTCCCTGAACGACCCAGCGACTTCGCCCCAACCGGCCCACTGGCCCTTTGGCATGTTTTTGATCCGCGCAAAGATATAGATCGCGATCATCAGCATGACACCGGCCATCAGACCGGGGATCACACCGGCAAGGAACATCCGGCCGACCGACACATCGACGGCGGCGGCATAGACCACCATCACGATGGACGGCGGGATCAGAATGCCAAGCGTGCCCGCGTTACAGATCACACCGGCTGCGAATTCCTTGGTATAGCCTGCCTGCGTCATCGCCGCGATCACGATCGAGCCGATGGCCACAACCGTTGCCGGAGAGGAGCCTGACAGGGCCGCAAACATCATACAGGCAAACACACCCGCAATCGCGAGCCCGCCGCGAAAATGCCCCACACAGGCAATGGAAAAACGGATGATCCGCTGCGCCACGCCGCCAGTCGACATAAAACTTGACGCAAGAATGAAAAACGGGATCGCCAAAAGGGTGAAGTGCCCCTCAAAGGCCGAAAAGATGGTTTGGGCAACCGACGCAAGCGAGCTGTCCGAAAACCACAGGAGAAACATGATCGAACTGAGGCCAAGCGATACCGCAATCGGCACGCCGATCATCAGAAAGGCCACGACCATCACAAAAAGCAGAGCGACTTCCATTTATATTTTCCCCTCGGCACGCGCGGCCGCTTCTTCGATTTCGTCTTCGGCTTCGTGGCTCGCCACCAAGCGGTCAATATCGCCGTGCCAGATCCGGAAAGCGGCCTGAATGAAGCGGAACAGGATCAGGCTCATGGATAACGGCATCACAAAGTACGGGATAAGCTTGGGAAGTTTTTCATATTCTTCGCCTTCGTTGAACATCCCTTCAAGGAAGGTCAGGAAAAACGGCACAGGAACGTCCTGGGTTTCATACCAGCCCCGCCCGCGGAAACTCTCTTCGAAGCCCGTCGGGAACCAGCGACCGGTCGTTTGCGGAAGGTTGGCAAAGTTTGCCCAATAATCCCATGATCCCTTGAGCAGCAAAAGCGTGAACACAAGACAGGCCGCCACAGAGATCAGCGCCAAAATCCGGCGCGTGTCGCGCGACACCAGCACCAGCACGGCATCAACTCCCAGATGCGTGCCCTTTTTCACCGCATAGGATGCGCCCAGCAGCACCAGCCAGCCGAACATGAACACCGTCAGTTCAAGCGCCCACAGGATATTCGAATTGAAAACATATCGCGCGACGACATTCGCAAAGGTCAGAAGTGTCATCATCCCGAGCAGGGAAGAGATCAGAGTTTCCTCGATCCTGTCCCCAAAGGAACTGTCGTTTGTCATGGCATGGCCCCACCCTGTAATGACTGATTGGTTGGTTTTCCGGGCTCGCGTTGCGCGAGCGGACCACTGTTGAAAGCAAAAAACGGCTTTGACAGCGGGTCATTCCAAAATCAGGGCGGGCACAAGGCCCGCCCTGATGTGCGCCATCGGGCGCTTAGTGCTTGGCGTTGATCACTTGTGCGGCATCGATGGACTCGGTGCCGACATCGCCTTCGAACTGGATCCAGACAGGCTTCATCGCGGCAACCCAGGCTGCACGCTGATCGGCGTCAAGGGACCGGACCGTACCACCGGCTGCAATGATTGCTGCTTTGGCTTCTTCGTTGACGCGTGTGCTCTCGCCGTTGCGCAGTTCTGTTACTTCGCGCAGGATCGTCAGGAACTGGTCACGGGTGTCTGCCTCGAGGCTGTCAAGCCAATCGACACTGGCCACAACAAGATAGTCGATGATGCCGTGGTTGGTTTCGGTCACACCGTCCTGAACCTCGAAAAACTTACGACCATAGATGTTGGACCATGTGTTTTCCTGTCCGTCAACAACACCTTGCTGAAGCGCACCGTAGACTTCGGAAAAGGCCATTTTCTGGGGCGAACCACCGATGGCTTCCATCTGCGCAACCAGCACGTCGGACGGCTGAACGCGGAATTTCAGACCAGCAGCGTCAGTCGGCAGCACAAGCGGCTTGCTTGCGGACATCTGCTTCATGCCGTTGTGCCAGAACTGGAGCCCCTGAAGGCCACGCTTGCGCATGCTGTCCTTGAGAACCTGTCCCGCATCCGAGCTTTGGAATTCATCCACAGCATTGACGTTCTTGAACATGAACGGTAGGTCGAAAAGACGGAATTTCTTTGTGAATTTCTCAAACAACGACAGGGAAGGTGCGGCCAGTTGCACATCGCCCTGAAGCATCGCTTCAAGAACTTTCTCATCGGTGTAGAGTGTGGAGTTCGCGAACACTTCCATGCAGGCCGTGCCGTCCATCTCTGTGTTTACGCGCTGTTGCAACAACGTTGCCGCGATACCCTTGGGGTGCTTGTCGGTGTTGGTGACGTGGCTGAACTTGATGACCATTTCGCCGTCGTCACATCCCGCAGTGGAATGGCTTGCAGCAAAGGACGTGCCAGCAGTCAGAGTCAGCGCCACAGCGGTGGCAGCAGCAGTTACGAATTTCATATGATGTCCTCCCAGACATTTTTTCATGGGCGAGGGTCCAAAGACCCGGCAAGGCGCATAAAACAATGCGCATGACATGATGCCAAGCGCAAACTCCGCTATCCAAAAAAAACAGATTTAAGAGTTAAAATACAACCCTTTACAAAGATACACAGGGAAAAATGCCACGTCAGAGCGGTGGTAACGTGCGAGCTTTCGCACAAGGTCACGCGATTGTGTGCGAAAATTCGCACAGTTCCGAGTCACCTTTTTTGCGCGCAGCGCCACGTTTGATGTACGCGAAACCCTAGGCGTTCTTGTAGTCTTCGGGGCGCAAAGCGTGCCGTGACAACCGGTCATAGAATGTTTTTCGTGGCAGTTTCAAAGCCTGCGCCGCTTGTGCCGCCCGCCCCCCTGCCCGCTCCAGTGCACCGATCAGCAGCCGTCGTTCGACCTCTGCCATCTGCTCGGCCAGCCCCCGGTCGTCATAATCGGGCACGGTGTCACCCAACCCGATCGCAAAACGCATCGCGGCATTCATCAAGGCACGCGCATTACCGGGCCAGTCCTGTGCCATCAGACGCCCCGCGATTGCAGGCGTAATGGCGGGCGGACTCAGGTTTGCCTGTTCACTGGCCAGAGCCACATAATGATGGAACAGAACCGGTATATCCTCGGGGCGCTCGCTCAACCCCGGGATCCTGACCCGCAGCACATCCAGCTTGAAGAAAAGATCCTCGGAAAACCGCCCTTCGGCAGCTTCGATGGCCAGATCACGGTAGGTGCCCGCCAGAACACGGGTCTGCGTGCCGTCATCAAGCGCATCCAGCAAGGCCAGTTGCGTGGCCGGATCAAGAGCTGCGATTTCATCGATAAAGAGGCTCCCGGCTCCGGCGGACCCAATTGCCTCGCCCAGCGTATCGGGGGTAAGTGCGGCCGCAGAGCGTTTGACGTAAGGGTGCGATGCAACCGGTGACAGCAGGTGAATAACCTCGGCCACCTTTGACGTCCCCGACCCCGACGGCCCCGTCACAAGCACCTGCGCGGCAGTGCGTGCAACGCTGCGAATCCGGCTGCGCAAATCCTCGGCCTGTGTCGAGGTGCCGAAAATCAGCCGCGATGCGGCATCCCCGCGTGCCAGCGCCTGTTTTAGCGCCCTGTTTTCCAACACCAGCCCGCGCGCGCGCAGGGCCTTTTCAACCACCGCGATAAACTCTCTGGAGGCGCAGGGCTTTTCAATGAAATCGAACGCGCCCGCAGAAATCCCGCGCACCGCCATCGGCACATCCCCCTCGCCCGTCAACAAGATGACCGGCAAATCGGGGTCGACGCCTTGGGCATAATCCAACAGCGCAAAACCGTCCTTTCCCGGCATCCGGATGTCGCTCACGACAATTCCGGGAAATTCGGGGGTAATGTGGTCTTTTGCCTCGATGTAGCTGCGCGCCAGAACCGGCGTCAGATCCTCAAGCTCGAGCGTCTGGCCCAGCGCGTCCCGCACTGCACTGTCATCGTCTACCAACAAAACCCGCCGTGCGATCATGCCGCCTGCTCCTGTGACCACCGGTGCAACCGGATCGTAAAGACCGCCCCGCACGTCGGCGCATTGGCACCCTGAATGGTCCCGCCAAAGCTTTGCACGATCGCGTACGAAATGGACAGGCCAAGGCCCATTCCTTCGGATGCGCCGACCTCTTTGGTGGAGTAGAACGGATCGAAAATGCGGTCCGGTGCCGCAATCCCCGCACCGGTATCACGCAGTTTGAGCGTGACACCCTCATCTGCTTCCAGCGTCAGGACAAGCTCCCGGCGGGGCGCGTGCGTCATGGCGTCGGCTGCGTTGTTGATCAGGTTGATCACCACCTGAGCCAGCCGGACCTCGCCACCACGCACCCAGACGGGGCCTGCGGGCGGTGAATACACAAGCCGGATCCGGTCCTGTTCCAACCGGGCTTCTGTCATTTCCAACGCACTTTCGATCACCGCCACAACATCGACCCTGCCAAGCGGCTCGATCTCCTGTCGCGCAAATCCACGCAGGTTTTTCATGATCCGCCCCATGCGCAACGCCAACGTACTAATGCGCGACAGGTTGCGCCGCGCCATTTCGGAATTTCCGCGCTCAAGGAATGTTTCGGCATTTTCGGCGAAAGACCGGATCGCCATCAGCGGTTGGTTCAGTTCATGACTGATCCCCGCCGACATCTGGCCCAGCGCCGACAGCTTTTCGGCCTGAACCAGTTCGGCCTGTGCACGTTTCAGCGCGGCCTCTGCTTCAAGCCGCTCGGCGACCTCGTGGCGCAGCGCAAGATTGGCATCGGACAAGGCCCGCGTGCGCGCAATCACCCGGCTTTCGAGCACCGTGTTGGCGCGCGCCTCGATGGTCAACCGCTCCTGCAAGGCGCGGCGTCGGTGCATCAGCCACAAAACAAACGCCCCGAACACAAGGCAGGTCGCAGCCGCCACCAGCGCCTGCAACGTCGCAACCCAAAGCGCAGGGTCGACATCCACAAGCGCCTCTCCCGTCAGGCCGATTACCGGCAATGGCCGCACCAGATGCAGCGCACGGGCCGGCAGGTACGGCCCCCCTTCAAGCCGCCACAGCTCGTAGCCCGCCATCCTCCACGCGCGGTGGGTCAGAAACGGCTGCAAAACCACACCGGGATACGAGCGCGCCGCGCCGCGCTCCAAAGGATCCGGCACAAGGCCGTCGCGCGCCTGAAAAACCAGCTCAGACCGGTTCGACAAAAACACAACGCCATCATCGTTCACAAAAAAGACCGCCTGTGGATCGGCCCGCCAGTCACTCTCAAGCGCCTCGACATTCAGCTTTACAACAACCACGCCGATAACCGGACCCGACGGCGAAAAGACAGGCGACGCGTAGGAGAATATCCGCTCCCCGCTGACAGGATGGATCGAATGGTCGAACCCCAACGCCCCCTGTAACGCACGCCGGACAAAACCCGCCCCCTCAAGATCGGTAGCCGTATCCGGATCAGAAGCCGCAAGCGTGCGCCCCGCCCCGTCCAGCAACATGATATCGCGCGATCCGGTCTTGTCGGCAGACCGCTGCAGCAAAACAAGCGCCTGTGATGGATCGCGCGCGGGCGCCTCGACCAGATCGGTCAGAACCGGATGCTCGGACAACAGAACCGCCAGTTCGCGAAACCGCTGCAGACTGCTCGACAACCGGTCTGCCGCAACAGAAAAATGCGCCTCGCCCCGTTTCGCAAGGCTTTCCATCTGCGCCGAAAACGCAAACATCCAGACCACCGCCGAAAACCCCGCAACGGCGATCACAAAGATTATGGCTGACAGGCTACGGCGAAACATCTGCTCGTCTCTGGTGGGAATGCGGTGTTGCCCCGACACTAGACCACCGCGAAGCCCAAAGGAAACCCGACACGCCCTTTTGCCACGCGCAGCGCGGTTTCTTTTCGTTAAATACTTTGCAGCACAAGCGCTGCCGACACGCCAGCGTGACACTTCCATCCCCCCTTGTCACCACCGCGCAACGCTGACACCCTTTGGCAATGCAGCGTCTCTCCCAAAGCCCCACCGCACCCGATTTCGTACAAGACCCGTACCGGTTTTACGCCCGCGCCCGTGCGACGGGCGATCTGTTCTGGTGGGAAGAATACGGCATGCTGGCTGCGGCCTCGCACCGCGCCGTCAATCTGATCCTGCGGGACCGGCGCTTCGGGCGCGAGATCCCCCCCGAATGTGCCGTCACACCCGAAGCCCATCTGACACCATTCTACGACATCGAAGCCCATTCGATGCTGGAGCTGGAGCCGCCCCGCCACACGCGGCTGCGCGGCCTTGTTGTGCGGGCCTTTACCAGTGGGCGTGTCCGCGCGCTGGCCCCTGATATCGAGGCGTTGTGCGAAAATCTGATCGCGACCTTTCCCGAAGGTCCTTTTGATCTGCTGGCCGCCTATGCGACCCCCTTGCCTGTCATCATCATCGCCCGCCTGCTTGGCATTGATCCGGCGCGCGCGCCCGAACTTCTGGCGTGGTCCAATGCCATGGTCGGCATGTATCAAGCCGGGCGCAGCCGCCGCGACGAAGACGCAGCCATCGCCGCCAGTATTGCCTTTCGCGCGTTTCTCGAAGCCGAGATTGCAACAAAAAGTGCGCGCCCCGACGACGGGCTGCTGTCCGGGTTGATCGCAACCCATTCCGATGACGGACACCTTAGTCGTGACGAACTGGTTGCCACGGCGATATTGCTGCTGAACGCAGGGCACGAGGCAACGGTCCACAGCTTGGGCAACATGGTCAGAACCCTGCTTCTGACAGGCCGCACCGGCAGCGCCCTCACCGACGCCGCCCGACAGCCCGGAATAATTGACGAGGCCTTGCGCTTTGATCCTCCGCTGCACCTGTTTACCCGCTACGCCTACGAAGACATGGAAGTGTTCGGCACACCGGTCGCGCGCGGTGACAAAGTGGCGGCCCTGCTGGCCTCGGCAAATCGGGATGAAACGGTCTGGACAGACGCTGCGACCTTCGATCCCGCCCGCAAGACCCTGCCTCACAGCAGCTTCGGGGCCGGTCTGCACTTTTGCGTCGGCGCGCCTCTGGCACGGTTGGAGATGGACATCGCGCTGCGAACCCTTGCGCAAAGGTGCCCGACGCTAGAACTGGCCGAAACACCTCGTTACGCGGATATCTACCACTTCCACGGGCTTGATCGTTTGATGGTGACGATCTGACCGCGCAACCCGCACCCGACATCCGCGCGACGGCGGCCTGCCGCCCGAGCAAGGATGTTCCCCCTCACAGCGGCATCATCGGGGTGGCCTTGATCTCCTCCATACTCAGCAACGCCGTGACGTTGTGAATCCTGACTTCTGAAATCAACGCTTGATAGAACGTATCATAGGCGCGCGCGTTACGGACCCGCACCTTCAGGATATAGTCTATATCGCCTGCCAGCCTATGGGCCTCCTGCACCTCCGGGCGCGCCTTGAGGGCCGACAAAAAGCGCGCTTGCCAATCTGCCTCATGGGCAGACGTCCGGATCAGCACGAAAAAACACGCCTCCAGACCAAGTGCCTCGGCATCCAGCAGAACGGTATTTTGTTTGATCACTCCGGCATCGCGCATCTTCTTGACCCGATTCCAGACCGGCGTCTTGGAAGACCCTACTTTGCGCGCGATTTCATCAAGCGACTGCGCTGAATCGCGCTGCAACTCCCCAAGGATCTTCCGATCCATCTCATCCACTTGGAAAGACATTCCTACAACTCCCAAAATACAGGACACAGCCCGTAGATATCCAAATCCTCAAGACACACGTTCTTAATTGCATAGCTATGTGGCAATTTACCAGAACATTATTCTATACTTCTGGCACAAACGAGCAATCACCCGGATAAAGTCATGCAACATTTTCCCGTCTTCCTCGCTGTCGCAGGCCGCAGGATCGTCGTTTCAGGCGGTACAGATGCCGCTGTGGCAAAACTCAGGCTGCTGCTCAAGACCCAAGCCAACCTGACCGTATTTGCCCCCGATCCCGCGCCAGAAATCGCGCAGTGGGAAACCGCGGGCAAATTGCGGCTTGTGCGCCGTGTCATGGACCGGGGCGATGCGCTTTGTGCCGTCCTCGCCTATGGTGCGAACGAAGACCCTGTCGAAGACGCCCGCATTGCCGCACTGGCACGCGCGGACGGTGCTCTTGTCAACATTGTCGATAATCTGTCTGACAGTCAGTTCATCACCCCCGCCATCGTTGACCGTGACCCCGTAACGATCGCCATCGGCACCGAAGGCACCGCCCCCGTGCTGGCCCGCGCGATCAAACGCGACCTCGAAGAGCGCCTGCCACAGCAGCTTGGGACGCTTGCTCGTCTGGGCAAGGCTTTTCGCGCAGCCGCCAGTGCCTTGCCAATGGGCCGCAAGCGTCGCGATTTCTGGTCGGAGTTCTATTTCAAGTCAGGCCCAAGCGAGCTTGCCAAACACGGCACACAAGGCATCGGAACAAATCTTGCGGCCCTTCTGGAGCGGCACCTGAAGGCCCGTACCGCCCCCGGTCACGCGGCCTTTGTCGGGGCCGGTCCAGGCGATCCCGACCTTTTGACGCTGAAAGCGCGGCGCGCGCTTGATGAAGCCGACGTGGTGATCCACGACCGGCTTGTGACGCCGGAGATCCTCGAGTTGGTCCGCCGCGAGGCAACCTTGATCGATGTCGGCAAAGAGGGCTTTGGCGCGTCCACCCCGCAACAGGCCATCAACGACCTGATCGTGGCGCACGCGGCCAAAGGCGCACAGGTCGTGCGGCTCAAATCCGGTGATCCCACCGTTTTCGGTCGCCTTGACGAAGAGCTGGCCGCCTGCGAGGCCGCCGGCATCGCAACCAGCATCGTGCCTGGCATTACCGCGGCATCCGCAGCGGTCGCCGGCATCGGTCAGAGCCTGACCAGGCGGGGGCGCAATTCCGGTGTGCGGTTCCTGACCGGCCACGACGTTGCCGGATTTGCCGAACACGATTGGCGTGCCCTCGCCCGCCCCGGCGAAGTTGCCGCGATCTACATGGCAAAGAAGGGTGCGCGCTTCTTGCAAGGGCGGTTGTTGATGTACGGCGCCGATCCGGCGACGCCCGTGTCGATCATCGCGAATGCCACACGGCCAACGCAGCGCATCATCGCCTGTGCTCTCGAAAACCTCGAACCAACCCTCGCGAATGCTGCCTTGCAAGGCCCCGTCGTGTTGCTGTTCGGACTGGCACCGCGACGCACCACAAACCTCGACCTGCACACAGAACGTGACACCCTTTCCCGTCCCCCCCGGACCCTTGAGCGGACATTTGCCGAAGGAGGCCTGACATGAGCCACGATTTCACCCCGAAGGTTATCACCGCCAATGCGCTGTTGTCCGGCGATGTGGTCTACCTGACCGAAGACGACCGATGGTCGCCTTACCACCACGAGGCCGAACTTTTGAGTGACGAGGCGCACGCCGCGATACGGCTGCTCGAAGCGCAGGCGCGGGACGCAGAGATCGTGGGCGCCTATCTGGCGCAGGCCCGCGCAGGGGCCAGCGGCCCCGAGCCCGTGCATTTTCGCGAAGCCTTTCGCACACGCGGCCCTTCGAATTATCCACACGGCAAACAGGCAGAGCTGACCCATGTATGAGTATTCCCCCTTCGACACCGCCTTTGTGCGCAACCGCGTCAACGAGTTTCGCGCACAGGTCGGACGCCGCATTGATGGCAGCCTGACCGAAGACGAGTTCAAGCCGCTGCGCCTGATGAACGGACTTTACCTGCAATTGCACGCGTATATGTTGCGTGTGGCGATCCCTTACGGCACCCTGAATGCCACACAGATGCGCACGCTTGCGATGATCGCCGACAGGTGGGACAAGGGCTACGGTCATTTCACAACGCGTCAGAACATCCAGTACAACTGGCCAAAACTGGCCGATGTTCCCGAAATGCTGGATGCCCTTGCCGATGTCGGCATGCATGCGATCCAGACCAGCGGCAACACGATCCGAAACGTCACCGCCGACCATTTCGCAGGTGCCGCCGCCGACGAGATCGCCGATCCGCGCCCGGTGGCGGAATTGCTGCGCCAGTGGTCCACCGACCATCCCGAGTTCCAGTTCCTGCCGCGCAAATTCAAGATCGCCGTCACAGGCGCGCACGCCGACCGCGCCGTGGTCAAAGCCCACGACATCGGCCTGCGGATTGTACGGCACAATGACGAAGAAGGTTTCGAGGTCATCATCGGCGGCGGCCTCGGGCGCACCCCGATGATCGGCAAAGTCGTGCGGGCGTTTTTGCCCAAGGCCGACTTGTTGCCGTATCTCGAGGCGGTCGTACGGGTCTACAACCGGCTGGGACGTCGCGACAACAAATATAAGGCCCGCATCAAAATCACCGTCCACGAGCACGGGATCGACGCGATCCGTGACATGGTCGAAAGTGCCTTTTTGCAGACCCGCGCCGCATTTACCGGTATCGACCAGCAGATCCTTGCGCGCCTCGAGGCGGATTTTGCGCCCCCTGTTTTCAAGACGGCTCCGCGCACGACCTATGATGCGGCCTACGGGCGCGATCCGGTCTTTCGATCGTGGGTGGATACAAACCTGAGCGCGCATAAAGCCGCCGATCATGCCATCGTGTCGATATCGCTCAAGGCGCACGGCGCGACACCGGGCGATGCGACCGCTGACCAGATGCGGGTAATGGCCGATCTGGCTGAACGGTTCGGGCATTCGGAATTGCGCATAAGCCACGAACAAAACGTGATCCTGCCCCATGTCCATGTCGGCGACCTGCCTGCGCTGCACGCCGGCTTGCTCAAGGCGGGGCTTGGCACGGCCAATATCGGGCTTGCGTCAGACATTATCGCCTGCCCCGGCATGGATTATTGCGCGCTGGCCACTGCCCGCTCTATCCCGATCGCGCAGGAAATCGCCACCCGCTTCGAGACGATGAAGATCGAACACGCGGTCGGGCCGCTCAAGATCAAGATCTCGGGCTGCATCAATGCCTGCGGGCATCACCATGTCGGGCATATCGGCATTCTGGGTCTGGACCGGGCGGGGGTCGAAAGCTATCAGATCACGCTTGGCGGGGATGCAACCGAAACCGCCAGCATCGGCGAGAGAGCGGGACCGGGATTTTCGGCAGACGATATCGTGCCGGCCATCGAGCGGCTGGTTCTGGCCTATGTCGATCTGCGCACGGCCCCCGACGAGACTTTCCTGACCGCTTACCGCAGGCTCGGCATTGCTCCGTTCAAGGAGGCGCTTTATCCACAAGCGCGCGCAGCCCATGCCGCTTGATCGCACAGCATTCCCTGTGCGTACTGCCCCGATAACAGACCTGCGCAAAATGTTGCACGGCCTTGATGCGCCGGAAATTTTGCGGGCCTCCCTTGGCAGCAGTGCCACGGGGCGCATGGCGGTTGTGTCTTCTTTCGGGGCGGAATCGGTCGTTTTGCTGCACATGCTGGCGCAAATCGATCCGGCCACGGTGGTCCTTTTTGTGGACACGCAAATGCTGTTTCCCGAAACGCTGGCGTATCAGCAAGACGTGGCGCGCGCCTTGGGGCTTTTGAACGTCCGGCGGATACGCACACGTCCGCAGGACCTGCACAACGGTGATCCTGACGGCGCGTTGCACAAAACCGATACCGACGCGTGCTGCGATTTGCGAAAGACCGCCCCGTTGGAGCGGGCTCTTGCCGGCTTCGACAGCTGGATCACAGGGCGCAAAAGGTTCCAGTCGGACACCCGCGCCGCACTTGAGGTTGTCGAGGCAGAACAGGGCCGCATCAAGATAAACCCGCTGGCGGGATGGCAAGCCACCGACCTGCTCGGCTATATCGATGCTCATGACCTGCCCCGTCATCCGCTGGTCGCGAAAGGCTTCCCCTCGATCGGCTGCGCCCCGTGCACAAGCGCGGTGCGCGCCGGCGAGCCTTCCCGTGCCGGACGCTGGCGCGGACACGAAAAACACGAATGCGGCATTCATTTCAGCAACGGACGCGCCGTGCGTGCCACGCCCCCGCGCGGTGCACCCGCCCCCGCACCTGAAACCCAGGAAAGGACAATACGATGACTGTGATCGTCACCGATACAGGCTTTGCCACAGACGATTTCGAGGGTGTGTTTGCACCCTGCGGCGACTTTGCGGCGCGTGCGTCCGCGCTTGATCTAGGCGCACAGACCGACCTGTCAGACCTGCCCGACCTGCCTGCGGGCGTGCGGATGATACGGGTGGATTTTCCAAGCTTTTCGGATGGCAGAGGGTTTTCAATCGCCCGCGCCTTGCGCCTGCGGGGCTATGCGGGCCGTTTGCGGGCAAGGGGACATCTGATTGCCGATCAATACGCCATGGCGCGCCGGTCCGGATTTGACGAGGTCGAGATCTCTGACGCGTTGGCACAGCGCCAGCCGCAAAAACAATGGCTGGCGCGCGCAAACTGGCAGGCCCATGATTACCAGTCGCGCCTGCGGGGATAGGCCAGTCGCCCCCCCCCCAAGGGCACGCGCCTCTTTCCATCATCAGCGAAACACCGTAAATCACAAAACAGAGCCTGTTGGGCTCTGCCTTTTTTCCGAAGTAATGACAGAGCCTGAACCCGTGCCAGAACCCGTATCACAAAACACCCCCGGCCCCGCGCCAACGCCCCCTGCCCGCGCCGCTGTAAAAGCACTGCCCGACGCACAAACCGTAACGTCCGTGACCCACTGGACGGACCGCTTGTTCTCGTTTCGTGTCACACGTCCGAAATCGTTGCGGTTCCGGTCGGGTGAATTCGTGATGATCGGCCTGCTCAAGGATGACGGCAAGCCGCTGTTGCGCGCCTATTCCATTGCCTCGCCCAGTTGGGACGAGGAGCTTGAGTTCTATTCGATCAAGGTACAGGACGGGCCGCTGACCAGCCGGCTGCAACACATCAAACCCGGCGACGAGATAATCCTGCGTCCCAAGCCGGTTGGCACATTGGTGCATGATGCACTTTTGCCCGGCAAGCGGTTGTGGTTTTTTGCGACCGGCACGGGGTTCGCCCCGTTTGCCTCGTTGCTGCGCGAACCCGAAACATACGAGCGGTTCGACCGGATCATCATGACCCACACCTGCCGCGATGTGGCCGAGCTTGAATATGGCCGGCAGTTGATCGAGGGGCTTGCGCAGGATCCGCTGATCGGTGAAATGATCGGTGACAAGCTGACCTATTACCCCACGACCACCCGCGAGCAGAGCCCGAAGATGGGCCGCGTCACAACACGCCTGCAGGACGGCTCGCTGTTTGCGGATCTTGGCATCGACGGTATGTCGCCCGAAACCGACCGCGCAATGGTGTGTGGATCAATCGGGCTGAACACCGATCTCAAGGTGATTCTCGAAGGGTTCGGATTGCAGGAAGGCGCGAACAGCGCACCGAAGCATTATGTCGTCGAAAAGGCGTTTGTCGGCTGAATTGACGGATGCCCCGGTATAGGTCGCGCACAGGTCCACCCAAGGGCGGCCTATTGTGAGTATTTCTTTCGCAAAACGGCAACTGGACTGCGCCAAGACAACCGGTTTTCCTTTTGCGCCCGCCGACCCGACCCCGAGCGACACCGCCTTGTTGGTGCAAATCATGCCCCGGCAGTGCCGAATGGCGCTTGAAATAAGGGGCATTCATCGCTATTTTACAGCGCATAGTGAACTTATGAAGGATGACCCCCATCGCCCGCAGACCACATAACGCGCCGCCTCAGCGCGAAACCGGCCCCCGTATCAATGAACGGATCCGGTGCAACGAAATCCGGCTTATTGGACCCGAGGGTGAAAATGTCGGTGTCGTGACACCTGAACGAGGCATGGAACTTGCCGTGCAGGTCGGTCTTGACCTTGTAGAGATCTCACCGAATGCTGTGCCACCGGTCGTTAAAATCATGGATTTTGGCAAGTATAAATACGAGACCCAAAAGCGCGAGTCCGAGGCCCGCAAGAAGCAAAAGACAATCGAGGTAAAAGAGGTGAAGTTTCGCCCCAATACCGACACGCATGACTATGAGGTCAAAATGCGGAGCGTCATGAAATTTCTCGAGACAGGCGATAAAGTGAAAGTCACGCTGCGATTCCGCGGTCGCGAAATGGCGCACCAGAATCTGGGTCGCAATTTGTTGGAACGCGTTGCAGAAGACACCAAAGACGCCGGAAAAATCGAGAACATGCCAAAGATGGAAGGCCGTCAGATGGTCATGATGATCGGTCCCCTTCCAAAGTAAGGCTTTGAAGGCAGAAACAATTGAACAGCCGGATCGCACATCGTGCCGTCCGGCTTTTTATTTGGCCGCAGCCCGCCGCTCAGAATGGCACCGCAGCGCGCAGGTTCAGGGCGACAGCCAGTCGGCCAGACTTGTGAATTGAGGGCGGAAGTAAGCGATCTGCCGCCCTTGCGCGACATCCGGCGCCTGCCACGGTGCAATCCCGTGCAACAGATGACGGTGGATCAAAGTGGCCTGCCCGGGCTGAACCGGCAATACCCACCGCTCCAGCCGGTCGAAACAGGTTCTGCGTGCTGCGACATAAATTTCGGTTAAATCCACATCAGGCCAGTCTTTTACCCGGCGCAAAGCCAGAGCCGTCCGAAAAGCCGCCCCCATAATCAAATGACTGCCCGGCCAGACAGACATCGGCGCAGCATCGGGACCCACCGAATTCAGCGGCAAGCCCAAGACAAAGGCATGCGGTTCTCGCAGTTTCCGGCGCCGCTCCGGACCATCGGCAAACAACCCGTCAACATGCGCGGCATCTCGCGTTTCGCGGTATTTTGCAGCCGCAGGGCTATCGCCCTCTTGCGGCTTTGGGTAGCCGGGATAAACGACAGACACCTGTGCACGGTGCCATGACTTGGGCATCAGCCCGAGGTTCGCAATCAGATCGATGACGCCCCCTTCCAGAGGGACACCGGATATTGCGCCACTCGGTGTGTTTGGCAAGGCGTCAACCCCCACAAACCATGTGCCCGCGCCGCGCAACCACTGCGCCTTGAGTGCGGGGTCAAGCGTCACGAGTTGCGCCTCGTGTTGTGCCGCCTGCGCCCATGCCTGCGTAGCAGGATCCGCATCAAGCACAGCAAACCCTTGACGCAAATAGGTTTCTCTCAGTTCCATCATTTTCAGGCTCATGACATCTCCCGCACGTTTTCGGGCACCGCCGCCAGCGCAGTTTTGACCAGCTCAAGCCCCGCCCCCGGCCGGTGCGCCCCTTCCGAGAGTATCCGGCGCCACTGTCGTGCCCCAGGACGCCCCAGGAAAACCCCCAGCATATGCCGCGTCACTTGTGCCAAACGCCCCCCCGACGCGACATGGTCATCAATATATCCAAACATCTGTCGCACCGCGTCATGCGCACTCAGGGCCGGATAGTCCGCACCAAAAATCTGCTGGTCCGCCGCCAGTAAAACCGTTGCAGGATCGTGATAGGCCGCGCGACCGATCATCACCCCGTCCACCCCCTTCGCCAAGTGTTCCGCGGCCTGATCAAGGGTCGCGATCCCTCCGTTGATCGAAAGATGCAAATCGGGAAACTCTTGTTTCATCTGATACACCAACCCGTAATCGAGTGGAGGAACGTCCCGGTTCTGTTTCGGGCTCAGCCCCTGCAACCATGCCTTGCGCGCATGCACGGTCACCCTGCGCACACCTGCTGCGCGTACGGTTTCGAGAAACACAGGAAGAGTTTCCTGCACGCATTGCTCGTCAACACCGATGCGGCATTTGACGGTCACAGGCAGCGCGGTCACGGCCTGCATTCCGGCGACACATTCCGCCACAAGTGATGGACGCTCCATCAGGACCGCACCGAAACATCCCGATTGCACCCGGTCAGACGGGCAACCCACATTCAGGTTGATCTCGTCATACCCTTCTTGTTCCGCGATGCGGGTGGCCTGTGCAAGCTCCGCAGGATCAGACCCCCCGAGTTGCAACGCCACCGGATGTTCTGTTTGGGAAAATGCAATCAAATGGCGCGCCCCCCCACGGACAAGCGCCGGTGCAGTCACCATTTCCGTATAAAGCAGCACCTGTCGCGACATAACACGGTGAAACGTCCGACAATGGCGGTCTGTCCAATCCATCATCGGGGCGACGGACAGGCGGGCGTGGTCATCTATATTCATTTGCATTGCAACTTTAAACTATTTCGAGGCGCAAGGTGCCACACAGGACTACGCCCCGCTCTCCCAGAATTCGCCAGTTCGACGACTCGGCACGCGCGATGAAGACATTATAGACAGTTTTGCATCAGTGGATACAGCACCAGACACGAATGTGACGCTGGCTGATGCCCTGTTGCGATCCTTGACCCTCGCGACAACGCACAAAAATGGGCACATCAGCCAGAGACATCTGCACGGTCGGGAAACCACATCGCAGAAGTAAATCCGCGACCCTGACCACTTTGAAAAACGACCATTGGCAATGGGCCGTTTGGTTATATCCATCGGGCGGTACTGATCGCGATCAGGTCATACTCTGCCAGTCGCCAATCATCGATCAAGAGAACCACATCGCGATCGACATCTGGGCCGCCCCCGCTCTCCTTGATTGCCGACGTGTCATGCGGCCACCCTGCGGTGGCCTGATCATGGGGCCGGAGCAACTCAGTATCGCGCCGCACTTGAGTTTAGGGGGCGTTCGCGGGCGCGAGTTGACGCACGCCTTTGCACGCAATCATATCTGGCTGGCGGCGCTGTTGCTTAAGAGCTGTCAAACGAATGCCACTCGCCTTCAAAGCTGCACTCACTCCCTCACCAATAATGACCCTGCATGGCACATGGGTTGATAGGAAAGCCGTTTTGTTCACTTGCCTGATTTGATCCTCGGCTGTTGCGCCGGCCGGTCGTGGTACAGATTAGGGAGCACTGACAGTCGTCAAGGCTGCTGTCGTCAAAAGGATCAGCGCAACAAGGACGGTTTCCATTTGAATGGAGCGACGCAGACGCGCACCGGCACCCGGGTCCTAGCGAAGCAACGCAGGCGTCACGCGCAACCTGTTCCATGCCGCAAAGCCGATGATAGCAAAAAATGCGCAAAGCTTGATTGCAAAAAACTGCCCATAAGGCGTGAAGATTGCATCCTGAAGATTGCCCGTCAGCAGCCAAAGGGTCACGCCGCCCGCCAGTGTCAACGCGCCAACGACCCATACCGCCAAACGGCCAAAATCGTGCGAGACCTGTCCGGCGACACTGCCTGTGCTTTTGCCAGCAAGCCGGTACAGCGGCGCAAAGGCCCCGATCCAGAATGCCAAGCCAAGAATATGAAGCATTATGAGGGCCGCAAGAAAAAGGCGTGGCTCCTCAAGCGCATGGCCGCGAAACACGAAGGACGCAGCGACGATAACACCCCCCAAGGCCGCAAGCAGTCGCCCGACGCGCGCGGGCAGCACAATCGCACAGATCAGACCAAGCCCGACAAGCCGCAACGCAATGCTCTAGCCCAGCGGGCTTTGCGAAACCATCGTGAGCATAATCGGCTCGGTGGCACCCTGCAATGTGCCCCCCATAAGAAAACTGGCTCTTAGAGGCAGTCGCGCAAGAGACAAAAAAGCGGCTCCAATAGCGCAAAGAACGGATAACCGTTTGAGCGCCTGAACCTCAGATGGGGGAAGACTGCGCAGCATCAGAACACTCAATGTGCTGCCCATCGCAAGCAGCGCCGTCGCGTAGACAAGCGCTTTTACGCAAATGGACAGCCAAGTGACCGCATCGGTTGAAGCGAGAACGCTCACCAGCGGGTCTTAATCCGAGATTTCAAAGCTGAACGCGCCCTGCATCGGGTGACCATCGGCCGCCAGCCCCCGCCACTCGACGTTGTATTGACCAACAGGCAGCGCGGGTGGCTCGGCACTGAATTCACTTACGGGCTGCATATTGTCGGTGCGCCTCAAATCGTGTGCCGCGCCGTTCTGATCCGTGAGCGAGATCAGCGTGACGCGCATTGGCATGTCGAAACGCATGACAATCGTTGACGGAGGCGCGTCCAAAACCGCACCGTTCGCGGGCTGTGTTACCTCTTTCCTGGAATGCGCATCTGCACTGCCAACCCCAAGGGCGAACGACACTGCAAGCACCGAGACGGCAATCGATAATAATTTCATGAAATGATCCCTTGCTTCCTGTTCAGTTTATTCCGTTTTCGCGTTGAAGCGCACGGACATAGGCAATTATGGCCCCGACATCAGCACGCGTCAGCCCCTCCACCGAAGGCATGTTCCCGAACGGCCAGTGATGCGACGTCACACCATTCTGGACCGCAAGTTGAAATGCCATGTCTCCGTGGTGGCTTGGTTCATAGACCTTGTGCACCAAGGGCGGGCCGGCCCCATCCTTTCCGACGCCGTTTGCACCGTGACAATCGGCACATTTCGCTTCAAAGGCCGCAATACCCATCTGCTCGAGTTCCGAGAAACGCGCAGGCAAAGTAATCGCCACAAGCGGAGCACCGGCAACGGTATCTGTCTGTGTTTGCTCATCGGTAGTGTTATTTAACGCCCACCAACTCCCGAACAGCAATAAAACGGTCGCAAACAGGCCAAGTTGGGTTCGCATTTTTCCGCCTCCAATCATGTTGAGAACGTTGACCGGAGAAGGTGCCTCCGGTCAACGTCCGTTGTTTTATTCCGACATCATTGCGCCAATTGAATACATGCCATCCTCACCTTTGATCAGCATCAGTGTGACGGAATCCCCCGCCGCTATGTCGCCCATCATTTGGGCGTCAGGGGTCAACGCCAATTCCATTGTCATG
>JBLHUT010000016.1:0-24127 GCA_047629975.1 Paracoccaceae bacterium | reverse complement strand
GGCCGCTGGTCGTCGCGATGCGAACTGCATCACGCTTGAACTCGTTGCTGTGTATCGCTGCCATATCCGGTCTCCTTGATGGCGAGTATTGCTCTCAAAAGACCGGAACGAAACCGGTGCAGGTCCAAACATCTTTTCCGACGTCGCAATGTCATCTGCTTCGCGAGCCTCCCACGGTACTGACGGAGGCGCGCAAGCTGGAATTAGTAAGTTTACGTCTCGACCAAACCCGCATATTCAACCAGTCTACCCAGCCAAAAATAACTCAGAAAAGTCGTAAACACTTGCCTGCACTCCCAATCTCCAATCCCGCGCCTGCCGCTCGAGAGACGGTCTACTCTTATTTGTCGCGCCTTGCTGCGACTTGGCGAACTGATGTCGACGGGATTACCTCTGATATGGGAGCTCCATTCAAGCGATTTCTTAATCAGGAGCCCGATGCATTTCATGCCCTTGCGGGCTGGGCCAATCTTACTCCGCAACAGATGGAAGAAATGCGCTCCTGGACTGGTATTCGTGCGGGTAATGTAAGGATGAAGTTCCGCGGTGGGTTGTTTGTGTCTCGGGCGCTTCGCAACCCAGTAATCAGGGGCTGTCCGCTTTGCCTTCGCGGGGATGCAGTACAGCATGGCGGCTACGGAGCGGGGTCGATGATCATGCGTGGAGACTGGCAGCTGCGGGAGGTCATAATCTGTGTTCGCCACTGTCACCCTCTGGTACCACTCTGGAAATCTGACAAGCCTTGGGACCGATATGATATTCAGGCACGTTTGCGCGAAATCGACGCCGACATCATGTCAGGGGGTCTTGATAAGCGGGACATGAACCCCTCTGCTTACGATCTATGGCTGGATGGGCGACTTCAAGATGGGCGAGATGATACTTGGCTCAAGGGGCAGTCCTTGTTCGCTTCATCGACCTTTTGTCGGCTGTTGGGACAAGCCCGTCTCCGGATGAATCAATCCGAGGACACTGCCGTCAACGGCACGACCCTCGCCGCCGGCTTCGATATCGCTCGTCAGGGCGAAACCGCCATTCGTCAATCTCTCGACCAGATTGCCCAGGCGGCTACTGGGGCGCTTGATGCGCCCAATAAGGCTTTCGGCACATTGTATCTGGCTCTCAACAGTAACAACGTGATGGAAGATGGGCTTGCTCCTTTCTGTCACATGTTGCGAGAGTGCATTCTCTATCACTGGCCCGTGGCTCCAGGGGAAATTCTGCTGGGTGAAAATGTAGAAGAGTGGCGCCTGCATTATTTCGTCACAGCGGCAAAATAAATTGGAGTAGGGGTAGAGGTTATCGAATACTTTATGCTTGAAGTTGGCGCTGTCGAGGCACAGGATGTTCGCCCCTGGAGTCGTCGTGTGTTCGACGCGCAGGCTCATGCCGCGCTATTGGCTGAAATTCCCACCCTTGTAGGGCCGAAGGCTATGTATCAGGCCATGGGAGCGACAATGCGGGAACTCAAGGCACTGGAAAACGAGAAGCTTTTGATACCGCGCACACGGGTTGCCAATGTGAGGAATCCGTGACGCATCTCGGACGGGATAGCCTTCGTAACGGAACTTTTGACAGCATCGATCTCCGTTCCGGAGAGCGACGATGACTGGGAGACATTACTGCGTGCTCGCAAACGGTCGGGAGTTGGCCTTTCGGACTTGATTGAAGCGATCCGCGAAAAACGGATACCTGTGGGGCAACGGACGGGGGTTGTCGGCTTTCACGGGATTGCAATCTACAATCGCGATGTTGATGGGCTCGCATCAGAAAACCGGAAGTCTCAGAATCCCGTTGAAGTAGAACTTCCCGGGGAGATGAGTGCTGCTGAATTCGGACGCTCCGTTGGGTTGTGAGACAATGGGAGCTTTGTTGCTCTGGTGGAGGCCGGCCAGATACCTGCGATGCAATGTCTGAGCGCCAGAACTGGCCGCCCTCAATATCGCCTTAGCACCGAAGACATATCAGCTTTCCATCGGCGTTTTGTAACACTTCCAACGTTGTCTGAAGAAACCGGATACCACCGGAACACGCTAAAGAGACGCCTTGAGGCCTCCCGGATCCATCGTTTTACTCCAAATGGTCAGGATTTTGGACCGGCATACTTGAGAGAAAATGTGACGAATGCCCTGAAGTAAAGGAATGGCCTTAAATGTGCCGAGTCTCGCCGGTGTTTCTCTTCGTTGCCCCGAGACAACTTGGAAACTTCGAAAAATATCTAAATCACATTTAAGATCAAAATCTTAGCGTAATATTCTCGAAACTGTAAAATATTACTTGACAGGGGTGCGCACAAGAAAGGGCGCTTTTTGCGCACACTTATGCCCCCTTCACACAGTTAATTGGTTTTTGGTGATCCCATCAGGACTCGAACCTGAAACATCCTGCTTAGAAGGCAGGTGCTCTATCCAGTTGAGCTATAGGACCACTGGGCAGCTTGCGCTGGGCTGTGATAGCGTCTTCTGTCGCCAAGCGCAAAAGCAAAATACCCCGAAACGAACCAAAATGAGATCTGCTTCGGGGGCGTGGTCTGTCTTGCGTGCGTCGATCAGAGCGTGGCGTAAATCGGGAATTTCGCACAAAGCGAAATGACTTCACCTTTGACTTGCTCCTCGACAGGCGCATTTCCGGCTTCGCCGTTGGCAGCCAGACCATCAACAATCCGGGTGATCCATTGGGCAATCTGATGGAATTCCGGCTCTCCGAATCCTCTGGTTGTGCCTGCGGGGGACCCAAGGCGGATGCCGGAGGTCACGGTCGGTTTCTCTGTATCAAAAGGAATGCCGTTTTTGTTACAGGTGATGTGTGCCCGGCCAAGTGCCTTTTCCGTGGTATTGCCCTTCACGCCCTTGGGGCGCAGATCCACGAGCAATACATGCGTGTCGGTGCCGCCGGTTACTGTATCAAGGCCACCTTCGATCAGCCCCGCCGAAAGCGCCTTTGCGTTGGCGATAACCTGCTGCTGATAGATCTTGAACTCCGGGCGCAGGGCCTCGCCAAAGGCCACGGCCTTACCTGCGATCACATGCATCAAAGGGCCACCCTGAATGCCGGGGAAGATGGCAGAGTTGAATTTCTTTGCGAGGGCTGCATCCTCGGTCAGGATCATACCGCCGCGTGGTCCGCGCAGGGTTTTGTGCGTGGTGGTGGTGGCAGCATGCGCGTGCGGGAAGGGCGACGGGTACAATCCAGCAGCCACAAGACCGGCAAAATGCGCCATATCCACCAGCAGCCATGCACCGACCGTATCCGCGATCTCGCGCATTTTTGCAAAATCGATGATGCGCGGGATGGCGGAACCACCTGCGATGATCATCTTTGGTTTATGTTCCGCAGCAAGGGCGGCGACCTGCTCGTAGTCGATCTCCAGCGTGTCGCGGCGCACACCGTATTGAACGGCGTTGAACCATTTCCCCGACTGGTTCGGTGCCGCGCCATGGGTCAGATGGCCACCGGCATCAAGGCTCATGCCAAGAATCGTATCGCCGGGTTGCAACAAGGCGGTGAAAACGCCCTGATTGGCCTGACTGCCGGAATTGGGTTGGACATTGGCAAAGCCGCAATTGAACAATTGCTTGGCGCGGTCGATGGCCAACTCTTCGGCGATGTCAACATATTGACACCCGCCATAGTACCGCCTGCCCGGATAGCCTTCGGCATATTTGTTGGTCATAACCGACCCTTGAGCTTCCATGACGGCGCGGCTCACGATGTTCTCGGAGGCGATCAGTTCGATCTCGTCGCGCTGCCGGCCCAGCTCTTTTGTGATGGCTGATGCAATTTCAGGGTCACGGGTGGCAAGGCTTTCGGTGAAGAAACCATTGTCGCGGTGTGGGGCGTTCATTGTCTGGCTCCTTAAAAATTTTGGCCGTTGGGTTCCATGTAGCGCAATTCAGAATTTGTCAAAAGGGGGTTCTGTGCCAAAATGCGCGCGGCGTCTATCACGGGCAAGCCCCTTGTGTTTCAAGCCCAAGCGCGCAATGTCTGAACCTGTGCAAGGTCACAAGGGAACAGCGGCATGAAAAAAATGGCCTTCTTGGCAAGCCGGACCCCGATCGCACAAGAGGCACAGCGCCATCTGAATGCGGCATACGGCGCAGTGAAGCCCGAGAGTGCGGATGTGATCGTGGCACTGGGCGGTGACGGGTTTATGCTGCAAACCCTGCACGGCACGCAGCACCTTGATATTCCTGTCTACGGGATGAATTGCGGCACCATCGGTTTTTTGATGAACGAATATATCGAACCCGAGTTACAAGAGCGCGTTATGGTCGCCGAAGAAGAAGTCATCAATCCGCTTGAGATGCGCGCCATCGGGGCCGACGGACAAGTGCATGTCGAGCTTGCGATAAACGAGGTGTCCTTGTTGCGTGCGGGGCCGCAAGCCGCCAAACTTAAAATTTTTGTTGACGGTAAGGAACGGATGCCGGAATTGGTGTGCGACGGTGCGCTGGTGTGTACGCCGGCTGGATCAACGGCTTACAACTATTCTGCGCACGGTCCGGTTTTGCCGATCGGTTCCGATGTTCTGGCTTTGACAGCGGTGGCCGCCTTTCGCCCGCGGCGGTGGCGCGGCGCCTTGTTGCGCAAGACCGATGAAGTGCGCATCGATGTGATGGACCCGCAAAAGCGGCCCGTTCACGCAGAAGCGGATGCCAGATCGGTCGAAAATGTCGTGACGGTAATTATCACGTCGCGCCCCGATATTCGCCATCGCATTCTGTTCGATCCGGGTCACGGGCTTGAGGAGCGGTTGATCCGCGAGCAGTTTAGCTGACCCGACCAACATCTCTTTGATACTTTCGGGGCGGTGATCGGGCCTCTTCGCGAGGGTTGGCTATTTCCGTGTGGTGCGCGCCGCGAGTTTTGCGGCCACCCATCCTTCACGCTTGCGGTAGATCGTCGATGGCGACACGTCCAGACGCTCTGCGGCCTTTGGAATGGAGTTGCCAGCACCTGTGATCGTTGTCTCGATCACCAGTTGTTCGATTTCCGCCAGCGTCATTCCCTCAAGGGCGCGCACGGCTTCGGTCCGACGGCGAACCTGATCGTCATCAAAGCTGTCATCCGGAAAGGTGCTGTTATTTTCAAGGCTTAGCATGTCGATCCGGACAACAGGTCCGTCATGCATGATGATGGCATCGCGCAACGTATTGCGCAGCTGGCGCACATTTCCGGGCCAGCGAAGCCGTTGGAACAGATGTTCAACCTCTGGATCAAGCCGCCGGAAATCCTTGCCTTCTTCCTTTGAAAACTGGCCCAACGCGTTGAGGGCGAGGTGCAGGATGTCATCGGCACGGGCCCGTAAAGGGGGCAGGTGAATGGGCACAACATGAAGCCTGAAATACAGGTCTTCGCGAAACCGCCCTGCCTTTATCTCGGCCAGAGGATCACGACTTGTGGCACAGATAATGCGCGTGTTGACCTTGCGCGGTTGGGCGGCTCCGACGGGGTGAATCGTCGAGCTTTGCAAAAACCGCAGCAACTTTGCTTGCACGTTCAGATCCATTTCGCAGACTTCGTCAAGAAACAGGGTTCCCCCGTCCGCCAGCGCCGCCGCGCCGGGCTTGTCTGAAATCGCACCGGTAAAAGAGCCCTTTTTATGGCCAAAAACCTCTGACTCCATCAAGTCGGAAGGGATCGCACCACAATTCAGCGGTACAAACGGGGCCGCCGCACGGTTGGAGGCTGCGTGCAGTGTTTGCGCACACAGTTCTTTTCCGGTGCCACTCTCCCCAGTGATGAAAACGCTTGCCATCGAGCGGGCAACAGACTGGATCCGCGCATGGACACGCCGCATTTCGGGCGAATTGCCGATCATCTTTTCTGTTAGAGGCTGTGCGAACGACAACGCATGGCCGGGGTCGTCTTGTGCGGCATCGTCAGCCTTGGCGTTGATCACGGCATTCAAAAGGCGCTGTTCGTCAAAAGGCTTCACGAGAAATTCATAGGCACCTGCGCGCATCGCCTCTACGGCGCGGTTGATCGAGCCATTGGCGGTAATGACGATCACATTCGTGCTGCCCTGGAGCGACAGGCATTCGCGCATCAGGTCAAGACCGTCCCGGTCGGGCAGCATCAGATCCAGCAAAAGCACCGTTGGCTTGAGATGCTTGAACAGCGCAAGGCCCTGTTCTGCGGTGTCTGCGGTAACAACCGGGTGCCCTGCATTCTGCAAAACGACCTTATAAAGAAGCTGCAAGGACGGCGTATCTTCGATCAACAGAAGAGGGGGCGTCATTTTGCACCATCCGGTGCAGGTGTCCCCGAAAGCGAGACGTTTGCGGCGCGGGGTATCTGGACGATCTCGGTAATCAGGGTTTCAAGTTGTGCGATCAGTGGCGGACCGGTGGCCATCAAGCGCCCGGTATCATTTTGATGCGAGGCATCATTGGCCACCTCTGCCAATGCCTGAAGGGAGCGTGCGCCTATCGCCCCCGACAGGGCAATCAGAATATGCGTTTTGGCGCGGATGATCGACGGATCATCGCAAGCCAGAGCAGTTGTCAATTGCTGGGCTGTTTGGCGCAGATCACTTTCGATCCGTGTTAGCAATTCTTCGCGGCCGGCGGGGCCTGCGATGCCCAACAGGTGTTGCAGGACATGCGGATCGTGAACTTTTCCTTGCTGGAAGGGCTTGGCAGGGGGGAATTGGATATGCTGATCTGACGTGGTTTGCAGCGTGCGTCGCAATAGATCGGCAATGGCATGTCCGAAATCGTCAAGGCAGTTGAGTGGCTTGGCCAGAATTCCATCGGCTCCTGCCTCGAAGATCGCTTCGCGGTTGGCGCGCAGGATATAGGCTGTTATCGCCAGAACGGGCAATTGTCCGTCGACGCCCTTGGTGGCGCGGATTGCCCGCATCAGATCAAGACCCGACAACCCGGGTAATTCGATGTCGATCAGCGCAAAATCAAAGCTCTCGCTCTGCAACAGGGTCAACCCTTCGGTCCCGTCGCTTGCAACGGCATATGTCGCCCCCATCTGGTCGAGCATCTGGCAAACCACAAGCTGGTTCGTGAGGCTGTCTTCGACGACCAGCACATGCTGGTCGCGCAGATCGGGTAGAGAATCGTCACCCGTACTGTGACGTTTGAGTGACCAACTGCTTTTGGGCAGGATCAAATCAACCTGAGCGCCACCAGAAGGTTTGTTGAACACCTGCAGTGTTCCGCCGATCTGATCAACGAGGTCCTTGCCGATATGAAGTCCCATTCCGGTGCCGGGGCGTTTGGCGCCTTCGGGCCGGCTGCGAAATTCGAACAACCTGTCGAGTGCTTGCTGCTCGAACCCCGGTCCCTCGTCGCTTACGGACACAACAAGGCATGCGGCATCATCCAGCACGGCACTGAATGTCACATCGCCGTGGCCGGCATACTTTACGGCATTGCTCAGAACATTCGAAATAATCCGCTCGAGCATGATTTGATCGATGCCGATGATGGTTGGCAAATCCGGTGCAAACGAACAGCAAAGCCGCAAACCGTGTTCTTGTGCGTGGCCGCTCCAACGTCTTTCGGCATCTTCAAGCAGGTCCAACAGTGCAAGGTTTTCGTGTCTCGAGCTTGGAAAAAGCGGCACCTCGCCCGACCACTCGTGAAGGGCGACATCCAGAAGCCGCGCAAGCGTATCGCCGGCAGCCTTGACCCGGTTGAGTTGAAGCTGTGTCTCCCGGTCAAGCTTGGCATGATCAATCAGACGCAGCCCGCCAAGGACATCCGACATGGCCGCGCGTATGTCATGCCCCAAAAGGGCCATGTCAGAATGTGCAAGGCGATCTTTGCCTGTTTGTGTGTCCGACACTGCGCGGATCCTGTTCAAGAAAGACTGCAATGGTTGCCATTTTCAGATCCAACCTGCCCGTACGAAACAATAAACGCAAGCAACACCGGTCTTTGGCGGTCTAGCCTGCGGGATACCCCACCTTCAAAAGTGCTGTTGCGATCTCGTCCAGAATGACGGGGTCATCGATTGTTGCGGGCATCTTGAAGGTCTCTCCATCGGCGATCTTTACCATTGTCGCACGCAAAATCTTTCCCGACCGTGTTTTGGGCAGGCGATCGACAACAGCGGCAAGTTTGAAGGCTGCGACGGGGCCGATCTTCTGGCGCATCAGG
Source organism: Paracoccaceae bacterium (assembly GCA_047629975.1). Classification (GTDB taxonomy): domain Bacteria; phylum Pseudomonadota; class Alphaproteobacteria; order Rhodobacterales; family Rhodobacteraceae; genus JBLHUT01. The sequence continues at coordinate 16,010 of JBLHUT010000016.1, read as the reverse complement.
GCGATGCATTCTGTGATGACCTCCTGCTCTGAACGGTCGGCCCCTTTGTTCAGGCACAAAAAGCCGAACGGAAGTTGACCCTTCAAAGCGTCGCTGACGCCGATGACGGCGCATTCGGCCACATCGGGATGGTGCGCCAGAACCTCTTCCATCGCGCCGGTAGAAAGCCGGTGCCCCGCCACGTTGATGACATCATCGGTGCGCGCCATGATATAAAGATAGCCGTCGTCGTCGATCATCCCCGCATCGCCGGTTTCGTAATAACCGGGGAATGTGTCGAGATAGCTTTTGCGAAACCGCGCTTCGGCGTTCCAGAGCGTGGGAAGGGTGCCGGGGGGAAGGGGCAGCTTTATGGCAATCGCCCCAAGCGTATTCGCGGCTAACGGATGCCCCGCATCATCAAGGATTTGCACGTCATATCCGGGCATCGGCACCGTGGGCGAGCCGATTTTAACCGGCAGCCTCTCGATGCCGACAGGGTTGCCGACGATGGTGAAACCGGTTTCCGTCTGCCACCAATGGTCGATCACCGGCACATTCAGTTTTTCCTGTGCCCAAATGATGGTCGCGGGATCGGCGCGTTCGCCCGCAAGAAAGACGTTCTCAAGCGCACTCAGATCATAATCGGCAATCAATGCGCCGGTCGGGTCCTCGCGCTTGACGGCGCGAAATGCGGTGGGCGCGGTAAAAAAGCTTTTTACCTTGTGCTCTGCGATCACGCGCCAGAACGTACCGGCATCAGGGGTGCCGACGGGCTTGCCTTCGAACACGATGGTGGTGTTGCCGTGGATCAGGGGACCGTAGCAGATGTAGGAGTGCCCGACGACCCAGCCAACGTCTGATGCCGCCCAGAAGACATCGCCGGGATCAACACCGTAGACGTTCTTCATGGTCCAGTTGAGGGCAACCAGATGTCCGGCGGTCGGGCGTACGACGCCTTTTGGCTGGCCCGTGGTGCCAGAGGTATAAAGGATATAGGCAGGATGATTGCCCTCGACGGGCACGCAATCTGCCGGCGCCACGCCTTTCTGAAACCCGTGCCAGTCAAGGTCGCGCCCTTCGATCAGGGGGGCGACCTCTTGGGGGCGTTGCAGGATCACACAGAAATCAGGCTTGTGTGTGGCCTGTTCGAACGCACCGTCCAGAAGGGGTTTGTATTTCACGACCCGTCCCGGTTCCAACCCGCACGAAGCGGCGATAATGGCCTTGGGCGTGGCGTCATCAATACGCACAGCCAGTTCTGCGGCAGCAAATCCGCCAAACACCACCGAGTGTATCGCCCCGAGCCGAGCACAAGCCAACATCGCCTCAAGCGCCTCTGGCACCATGGGCATGTAAATGATGACGCGGTCGCCCTTGGTAATGCCTTGCGCCGCCAGCGCACCGGCAAGCCGCGCGACACGTTCTTGCAACTGGCTATAGGTGATGTGCTGCTGTGTTGCGGTGATCGGGCTGTCGTGGATGATAGCCACCTGATCGCCGCGACCGGCTTCGACATGGCGGTCAACGGCATTGTAGCAGGTGTTTACCAGCGCATCGGTGAACCATTCATACAGCGGAGCATTTTCGGATGACAGCGCCTTGGACGGTGGGCGTACCCAGTCGATTGCTTGGGCTGCATCCATCCAGAAAGCTTCGGGGTCGGTCTTCCACGCGGCATAGGTTTCAGCATAGCCCATGTCAGTTGCTCCTTGTATGATCTATCTTGGGATACGACGGGCAACGCGCACAGGCAAGCCTTTGACCAGAGCGTTATGTCACAGGTGCTTTCGGTTTGTTGCGTGCCAACGCATGAGAACGACACGAATGCAGCGTCAAGGGTGCAGGTTGGTGCTATAAATGTCTCTTGCCAAAAGCGGCAGCATGGCAAGAGACATTTTGAGCGTCACCCGTAATGGGCAACGGGCGTTCCCGCAAGAGCGGACATATTGTACAAGCCGCGTGTGGTAATGGAGGGGGTCACGACATGCGCACGGTTTCCCATGCCCATCAGGATCGGCCCGACTTCAAGGCCTTGTGCCTTTATCTTCAGGATGTTGCGAACCCCAGACGCGGCGTCTGTCGACGAGAACACCAGCACATTTGCCGGCCCGTCAAAGCGACCGTCCGGCATCAGACGCTGGCGCAACACAGGATCAAGTGCGCTATCTACATGCATTTCGCCTTCGTAGCAAAAGTCGCGTGTCTGGCTGTCGAGGATTTCAAGAGCGGCGCGCATGGCATTTCCCGACCGTGACGCAAGGTTGCCGAATTGTGAGTGCGAGCACAACGCGATCTTTGGCTCCAACCCGAAGCGGCGCACGTGACGTGCAGCCCCGACAATGGTTTCGGCAATCTGTTCGGGTGTGGGTTCGGCATTTACATAAGTATCAGCGATGAACAGCGGCCCGTCCGGCAAGATCACAAGGCTCAGCGCGCCAACAGGGTGCAATTCTTTGGTGGCCAGCACCTGTGTGACGTAGTTGAGGTGCCAAAGATATTGTCCGAATGTCCCACAGATCAGGCTGTCTGCATCACCGCGATGCACCATGACCGCGCCGATGGCGGTGGTGTTGGTCCGCATGATTGCGCGGGCCAGATCGGGTGTCACGCCCTTGCGCGAGACCAGCCCGTGATACGTCTCCCAGTAGTCGCGATACCGGATGTCGCTTTCGGGATTGACCAGTTCGAAATCCTTGTCGGGACGGATTTTCAGACCCATCTGCACACAGCGTGCCTCCACCACAGCGGGGCGGCCAATCAGGATCGGGGTGTCCGAACTCTCTTCGATCATGATCTGTGCGGTGCGCAACACGCGGTCGTCCTCGCCCTCGGCAAAGGTGATTTTGCGCTCTGCGGTGGATGCGGCAGCAAAGATCGGGGTCATCAACATGGCCGACCGGAATACGGACCGGTCAAGTGTCGCCTTGTACGCGCCTAAATCAGCCAACGGCCGGGTGGCCACTCCGCTCTCCATCGCGGCCTTTGCAACCGCGCTGGCCACGACCCCCACAAGGCGCGGATCGAACGGTTTCGGGATCAGGTAATCCGCCCCGAAGGTCAGTTTCTCGCCCTTGTAGGCGGCGGCCGCCTCGGCAGAAGTGGTGGCGCGCGCCAGTTCGGCAATTCCCGCAATACAGGCAAGCTTCATCTCGTCATTGATATCGGTGGCACCCACATCCAGCGCCCCGCGAAAGATGAACGGGAAGCACAGCACGTTGTTCACCTGATTGGGGTAATCGGACCGGCCGGTGGCGATAATCGCATCGGGTGCGACCGCGCGAGCCTCTGTCGGGTCGATCTCCGGGTTGGGGTTGGCAAGGGCAAAGATGATCGGCTGCTTGGTCATTTTGGCAACCATTGGCGCCTTTAGCACGCCCGCACCCGACAGGCCCAGAAAAAGGTCGGCCCCGTCAATGACGTCATCCAACGTGCGCAGGTCGGTGTCTTGCGCATAGGCTTCTTTTTGGGGTGTCATTTCCTCTGTCCGGCCTTTGTAGACCAGACCGGCAATATCCACGAGCCAGATGTTTTCCCGCTTCACGCCCAGCTTGGCAACCAAAAGCGCGTTGGTTGCCGCCGCACCCACAACGATTGCCGTGCCGTGTTGGTCATCATGAAATACGGGGATGTTCATGCGTTCGCGGCAGATTTTCTCGACCACAAAGCAATCGGGCGCTTTGATATCCTCAAGGTTGACCGCACCGAAGCTTGGCTCAAGGGCGCAAACGATGGCGGCAAGTTTCTCGGGGTCGGCTTCGTTGACCTCGATATCGAAGCAGTCGATGTTGGCGAACTTCTTGAACAGGACCGCCTTGCCCTCCATCACCGGTTTCGAGGCCAGCGCACCAATGTTACCCAGCCCCAGAACAGCCGAGCCGTTGGTGATAACCGCGACAAGGTTCCCCTTGCCGGTGTACTTGGTCGAAAGGGCGGGCACACGGTGGATTTCCATGCAGGCTTCGGCGACACCGGGGGAGTAGGCCAAGGCAAGGTCGCGGCCGTTTGCCATCGGCTTTGTCGCGCGGATTTCAAGCTTACCCGGACGCGGATAGGCGTGATACTCCAACGCGGGTGTCATTTTCTGGTCGCCGGTTTCGTCACTCATTGTGTCCCCCCATTCGAGATCGTTGTCTCTTGGAATTCAACGCATCTGCAAAAGATGCTTGAAATTATGTGTGCAGTTTTGCTGTATCTTGCAAGAATTGTGGCGAACTACAATCTGTATTCCGACGGTGTCGGGGGCCACTACAGTGCGAATTTCTAAAAAAATAGTTCTAAAACAATAGCCTGAATTGAGCCAAGGGGGTCTTTTTTGCTGCTGTTTGTGATCCGGTCTTACGGCACTTGTGCAAAGGTCCGGGCGTTTGGTTCGATGCGCGCCAGCCGCTCTCTCCAATCGGCCAGTGTCTCGGGGCGGGCAAGATAGAACCCCTGTGCCATGGGAATGCCAAGGTCCTGCACCGCGCGCAACTGATCATGGGTTTCGACCCCTTCGGCGATGACCTCGAAGCCGATTTCCTTGGACAGGCTCATCAGGGCGCCCACAATCGCCTGTTGTTTGCGGTTTTGGCCAAGAGACTGGACCAACGAACGATCCAGCTTCACAATATCGACGGGCAGGTCGCACAGCCGTGACAGGTTTGAATACCCTGTGCCAAAATCATCCAGCGCGATGCGCACGCCCTGTTCGCGCAAAAAACCCAGCAGGTCGATGGTCGCATTGGCATTCACGATCGCCGCACTTTCGACAATCTCGAAAACGGCGCGTTTTGGATTGATGCCCATCAACAGTTCGTCCAGCCATTCCGGCGAGGCGTCGAACGACCGCTTCAGAAACGAGGTCGAGATATTGAAGGCACAAAACATATCCGGTGCGGTGGCGGCAAGATGGGAGGCGACTTGGTTGGCGGCGCCGAGCGGTGGTTTGAGTGTGCCGTTATATTGTCTGGTAAACATGTGCATGAATTCACCGGGAAGCCGGATGGTGCCATCGGCCTGAATCCAGCGGATCAATGCCTCGACCCCGACAGGCAAAAGACTGTCAACATTGAATACCGGCTGCACGAAATAGGTGAACTCGTTATTTGCGATGCCCTGCTGCATCTGCTCCAACGTGGGTTCCGCGCGCAGTTTGTGGCGCTCTGTGCGCAGCGCGTCGTTAACGGCAAGCACACAATTACGTCCTGCACTTTTGGCAGCGTAAAGGGCGGTATCGGCCTCTCCGAGAACATCCTCCAGTGCCGCTTGCGGGGTAAGTAGCGCGATGCCGAAACTGGCTGTGCGCCCGACATTTTGCCATTCGGTCAAGCTGCGGGCTTCTGCCACTGCAATGCGCAATTTCTCTGCCAGATCGTGGGCGATTGCAGGGTTGTCTGTGTGGGCCACAACGCAGAATTCGTCTCCGCCGAGCCGTGCCACGAAATCGGGCGGGATGCAGGTTTGGTTCACGACGTCCATAACCCCGCGCAGCAGCTTGTCGCCCGCTTTGTGGCCGTAGGTGTCATTGATGCTCTTGAACTGGTCGATGTCGAACAGGATCAGGGTTACGCTTGCGTCCCGTGTGCCGTCCAGCAGCTTTCGCAAGAAATAGCTTCGGGATTTGGCACCTGTCAGCAGGTCCAGATTGACTTGCGTTTCCAACTCGGCATTGCGGCGGATCAGACGGTGTGCCGTGGCCCTGTGCCGACGCAACAAAACCAATAGCACACCGGAAAAAACAGACATCGCGGTCAGTACTATGATTTCCATGTTCAAGTGTCGCTCTCCTGCCTTTCGTCAGGCTACCACGATAAAGTCGCGTAAAAAAAATACAATCTGCGTTTCGGCAGCAAGTTTTGAAGTCTGGTGCCTGTGCGCTTCAGGTCTGGATCAACCCATCCCCGCCCGCATGGTTGCACGGCGCAACGGAGCCGTGTCGTGAAGCGCCTTCAATCCGCCCAATCGTAACGATTGCAGTGCCGGAAGGCCGGATTTTGTGATGCGGTTGAACAGATCTATTGCGGCGACACGGCGCGCAATATCGCCCGAGCGCGCCTTGGAGTAGCGTGCAAGAACAGCCTCTGCGCCCGGATCGCTGACATCGGCCAGCGCGTCATAAAGGGCGGCAATATCGTTCAGGGATGTGTTAAGGCCCTGTGCGCCAATCGGCGGAACCACGTGGGCCGCCTCGGCAAGGATCACGGCGCGCTGGGCCGTCAGAGAGGTCGCGCGTTGGGAAATGATCGGCCACATCCGGCGCGCGGACAAAAGCGTAAGGGGGCCGAACCAGTGGCACGACCGCTCGGATGCGACGCGTTCAAAGTCGTTTTGGTCAAGCGCGAAAAGCGATTGTGCTTTTGCGCCGGGGTTCATCCATACGACCGCAGACGCAGGCTGGCCGTTCTGGTCGGGCAGGGGCACCATCGTGAAAGGCCCACCCTCGTTGTAAATCTCGGTCGAGACGTTCTCATGAGGCACATTGTGGCCCACCACAAAAGCCAGCGCCTTTTGGCCATAGCGCGTTGTGCGCACATCGATGCCGGCGTCTTGACGGACTGTCGAATTGCGTCCGTCGGCCCCCACCACCAGCCGCGAAACGACCGAACTGCCGTCTGACAATCGTGAAATGACCTCTTGGTCGCGCTGCACCATGCTCACAAAGCTGGTGCCGGTGCGCAAGGTGACGCCGGTGCGTCCGGCAAGGGCATGGCTGAGTGTGCGAAGCGTTTGCCAGTTCGGAATGTTCCAGCCAAAGGGGCCGTCAAGGATATCGGACGCGCGGAAATCTCGGGTCGCACGCACCTCGGGCGGGGTGCCGATGCTGTCGACGATGCGCAGCCCGTCAAGCGGGGTTGCCGTAGGTGCCAAATGATCCCACAGGCCGATTTTTTCGAAAAGCACCTTCGCGGGTTGCAAGAAAGCGGTCGATCGCAGATCGGATCCCGAAGTGGCACTGTCGGTGACGGGTGGCTCGGGCGAGGCCATCATCACACTGAAGCCGGCGCTGGCAAAAGCGGCACAGGCGCTAAGCCCGGCAATGCCTCCTCCTGCAACGAGAATATCGGTGTGAATGCGGGTCATAGAGGTCTCCGTTTCGATCAAATCAGGTGTCTGGACAGGCCGCGCACAGGGGCCTCAAGATCCGCCCAGAGATTGCAGAAACCCGGTAAGGTCATCAGTGTGAAAGTGGATGTGATCGGCATGGTGCGGGGCCGGAGCGACATGCACGGTCCGCATTCCCATCGCATGTGGCGCGCGCAAATTGCGCGGATCATCCTCGAACATGGCGGCTGATTGTGGCGACAGACCGTCAAGCGCAAAGATGCTTTCAAAGGCGCGTTGCTCCGGTTTCGGACGGAAACCGGCATGTTCGACACCGTAAACCGCGTCGAATATTCCCTCAAGGCCGCGTGCCTTGATCACCTTTCGGGCGTAGGGAGCGCTTCCGTTGGTGTAGACGATCGCGCGTCCGGGCAAAGCCGTGATGGCGGCGCGCAGCACGGGATCTGCGTCAAGGCCGTCAAACGAGATGTCATGCACGTCGGTCAGATAGGGCGCGGGGTCGATGTTGTGTTCATCCATCAATCCGGCAAGCGTTGTGCCGTATGTTTCCCAGTAATGCTTGCGCAACCTGTTCGCTTCGGGCTGATCCACGCCCAAAGTCGCCTGTACCCACGCCACCATCCTGACTTCGATCTGGTCGAAAAGTCGCGCAGCCGGAGGATAAAGGGTATTGTCGAGGTCAAACACCCAAGTCTTGATATGCGAAAACGAATTGTCCTTCATGGCAAGCAATCTAGGTCAGTGATACCCCTGCGGCAAGGGCTGCTGTCAGGAGCGGCAAGACTTGATTTTCCGGCGGTAGACTGCATAGCCTGAACACGACGCTGGAAAAGGAAGAGCCGCATGGCGAATGAGAAGTCTCAGAACAAAGATGCCTATCAACTCATTCTCGAGGCGATCGATGTAGGAACATACCGCCCCGGTGACAGATTGGTTGAATCCGAACTTGCGGAACGGTTCGGTGTGTCCAGAACGCCGGTGCGCGAGGCTCTTCAACGGCTCGAGACGCAATCCCTTCTGACCCGCGATGGCCGGAGCCTGATTGTGGCATCGCTGGACTATTCGCAACTTGCGGAACTTTATGTCGTACGCTCCGAGTTGGAGGGATTGGCGGCGCGTCTGGCGGCCCGCCACGCGACGGACGAAGAGGTGTCTGTGCTAAGGGGGATGGTCGATCAGGACCGTGCGTTGCTGGAGGATCCCAGTGCCTTGGCACGGGCCAACCGCCGGTTCCATCGACAGATACATCTTGCTTCGCACAACCGGTACCTCGTGCAACAACTTGACCTTGTTTACCGCTCGATGGCGTTGATGGCGACAACGTCGCTTGCTGCCGTGGGTCGGGGTGAAACGGCACTGGCAGAGCACGACAACATTGTGGCCGCGATTGCGTTGCGAGACGAGGCTGCGGCTTATGCTGCTCTCAAATCCCATATCTCGATCGCCTTCGTTCAGCGGCTGAAGCTGGATTCCGACGCGCAAATGACCGGCTGAACCAACGTGCCCGCCTCGTGCTCGTCGTACAGCCCGTGGGAGGTTTTATCCCAGTAAAACGGGCTCACGAGAAGTTCATAGACGGCCTTGTAGGAGGCAAGCGCGCCGAGGGGGAAGTACAAATGCAGGCTTGGAACCCAGGGGATCAGGAAACGGCGGCCGCGGGTGTTGACCGCCAGACATCCGATCGTGATGTTCAAGACCTCGGAGGTCAGAAAGATACCCCCCAAAGCCCAGAACGCCCAAACAGGTAAGATACCGATCAACGGGTGCCAAAGGCCAAAAGCCACCAACCAGAAGGACCAAAGCAGCGGCGCAAGCAGGAATTGCGACAATGTGCATAGAAAGACGATCTGGACCCCGAAGAACTTCCACGGGCCCAGATCGCGCCAGAGTTGGGCCGGATTTCGCATGTGCACCGCCCAAGTCATCGCATAGCCCTTGAGCCAACGTGAGCGTTGCTTTACCCAAGCCAGCGGATGGCAATTGGCCTCTTCCTTGGTCACAGAGGCCACCATTTCCGTGCGGTAGCCCATGCGGGCCAGCCGGATGCCCAGATCGGCGTCTTCGGTAACGTTATGCGCGTCCCAGCCGCCCAGAGATTCGAGTGCTGTGCGGCGAAAGAACAATGTTGTCCCCCCCAATGGAATTGCAAAGCCCAATCGTTCTAGTCCCGGCAGAAGAATGCGGAACCATGTGGCGTACTCGATGGTAAAGCAGCGGCTTAACCAGTTCGAACGCGCATTGTAGAAATCCAGTTGCCCCTGCACACACGCCAGATCTGGTCCGCGTTCATGAAACCGGCGCACCACTTTATGAAGCTGGTCAGGCGCCGGAGCATCCTCGGCATCCCAGACACCGATGATGGAGCCACGGCAGAAATCCAGCGCGTAGTTCAGCGCCCTCGGTTTGGTCTGCACCCCGCCTTTGGGCACGGTAACCACGCGCATCCACATCGGAAGATCGGCTCGGGAAAGCACCTCTCTGGTTTGGGTATCTGTCGCCTCGACGACAAGGCAAATATCCAAAAGCTCCTTGGGATAGGCAAGGCGCGAAAGTCGTTTGACCAACTTGCCGGTTATATTCTGTTCCTTGAACAAAGGGATCATCACGGACACAACAGGCAGGCGCGCGATGGCCAGCGTCGGTCGTCGTGTCGATGTAAAGGGCCCCACCCGCCGTCCTATTCCACTGCGCAACGCATGAAATGTTGCAAAAACCTTGACCAGCATATTGATGACAAGCGTCAGGCAGGCCCAAACACAGAGCACTGCAAAAACGACCAGAGGGGCCAGAAAGGCAAGCACGAGCAAGCTGGAAAGTCCGGCAAAAAGATAGGCTTGTGACCTGCCGGTAGACCAGTTGCGGCAACTGTACTGTGCGTCGACGCGCGACTCGGCCTGTTTCATCAAAGCCCTGCTGCGGATCATTTCAACGGCATCGGACAGGTCGCGATGGGTGCATAGGGCCATTGCAACGGGACCGAAGGTCGCTTCCAGTGCGCTGCGCTGATCGGCGAAATGTTCGGGACGGGCGGTAGCAACGACCGTTATGCTGCCCACACGGCGCCACGGCAAAAGCCCGTCACGCAGGCAGGCAGCAGGTGAATATGTGTCGACCAGCCGTGGGTCGGGCGGGCGCGCTTCAAGGTCCAGCCGTTCGGTGCGCCACTGCTCACAGAGCACCTGCATCAACGCGGCTTCACCGACAAGCCCGTGCATCAACAAAATATCGCCAAGGCGTGCGTCTTGACGGGCCTGAAGTGCAAGCGCCTTGACCAGATCACTCGGGTGCAGCACCCCGGCCTCAATAAGCCGTTGGCCAAGCCGCTTGCCCGGTCCTGATTGTTCAGAACGTTTCGAGACGGGGTTAAGGAGATGTACGTTGCCGTCGCGCAGCGGGTGCGCCGGGGGAATTCGTAACTCTCGTTGTATCTGGGCCGACATACAGGGGGCTCCTTCAGCGTTGTACCGAAGGTCCCTGTTTTTGGTTAAGGCTCTGTTAATGACTGGCCGGTCAACTCGCTATTTCTGGGCGGTCATAGCTGCGGCAAACCGCTCGAACAGATAGTAACTGTCCTGAGGGCCGGGGCTTGCTTCGGGATGGTATTGCACTGAAAAGACCGGACGGTTTTCCATCCGGATGCCGCAATTGGATCCGTCAAACAGCGAAACATGGGTTTCTTTTACCCCCACGGGAAGGGTTTGGGTATCGACAGTGAAGCCGTGGTTCATGGAGGTTATTTCAACCTTCCCGGTCTCGAGATCCTTAACGGGATGATTCGCACCGTGGTGACCGTGGTTCATCTTGATCGTCGACGCCCCAAGAGCACGTGCGAGCATCTGATGGCCAAGGCAGATACCAAAAACCGGTATTTTGCTTTGCTCCAGAACGCCCTGAATCATGGGCACGGCATAGACGCCGGTGGCGGCGGGGTCGCCCGGTCCGTTCGATAAAAACAGTCCGTCCGGCGCAAGTGCCAGCACATCTTCGGTAGTGGCCGTCGCCGGAAGCACCGTAACGTCACATCCTGCACTTGCCAGACACCGCAGGATATTGCGCTTTGCGCCGTAATCTATGGCGACCACTTTGTGGCGCGGGTCGCTCTGCTTCGAGAACCCCTCCGGCCACGCCCACAGCTTTTCATCCCAGCGATAGGATTGCGCGCACGTAACGGTCTTGGCCAGATCAAGCCCCTCGAGCCCTGAAAAGTTACGGGCGGCTTGCACAAGCGCGGCAATGTCGAACTTTCCGTTGGGGTCATGGGCCAAGGCGGCGTGCGGGGCACCTTGTTGACGGATCGCACGGGTCAGGCGCCGCGTGTCGATGGCGCCGATACCGATCCGTCCACGCCGCGTGAGCCAAGCGGAAAGGTCCTCGGTTGCACGCCAGCTGGAATGGGCCGTCGGGTCCCACTTTACGACCATGCCTTCGGCGACGGGGTCTGCTGTCTCGTCGTCGTCAGCATTCACACCGACATTGCCGATGTGGGGAAAGGTAAAGGTCACGATCTGTCCGGCATAGGACGGGTCGGTCATGATCTCTTGGTAGCCCGACATCGCCGTGTTGAAACACAGCTCGGCAACAGTGTGTCCCGTCGCTCCGAAGCCTTGCCCGTAAAAGACGGTTCCATCGGCCAAGGCCAGACAGGCGGTATGTTTGGCAGGCGCAATTGCAACCGTCATTCGCGTAACTCCATGTGGTAAAGCGGCTGCAACTTATGAGCGCACGCTGGGGGCGTCAAGCCATAGCAGACAGTGGTGGCGGATAGATCGCCGGACACGTGTTGCTGTTGTTTCCGGTGCGCAGAGTGGCTAGATGAAGAGGCCAAAGAAACGCTTACGAGGATCAACGACATGCCGGACATCAAAACCCGTATCAATGTCGCCCTGAAACAGGCGATGCGTGACAAGAATACCGTTCAGCTATCCACTCTCCGGTTGATAAATGCTGCCATCAAAGACCGCGACATCGCCCTGCGTGGCGAGGCATCAGAGGCCAGTGTAACCGATGCCGAGGTCACACAAATCATGGGTCGCATGGTCAAGCAGCGGCGCGAAAGCGCGCGCGCCTATGAAGAGGGCGGCCGGCTGGAACTTGCAGAGCAGGAACAGTTGGAAATTACCGTGATCGAAGAATTCCTGCCACGCAAGTTGACCGACGAACAGGTCAGCAAAGCGATCGCAGACGCGATCGAAGAAACAGCCGCCGCCAGCATCCGTGACATGGGCAAGGTCATGGGCGTGTTGAAGGCCAAACACACCGGGCAGATAGATTTCGGCGCGGTTGGCCCAATGGTCAAGGATATGCTCGCGGGCTAAGCGCGGGTACGTGGTCAAGGTCGAAGGGCCGGCATGCCCAAGAGTAACGGTGGCGGAGGCCCGCCCCCGTTATGCCTCCCTCTTCAGCCTGGTCGACAGGTCGCGATAGATCTCCATGCGTTCTTCGGGGCTCAGGAATGCCCCGATTTCGACCTCCCGGCCTGCTCCCATCAAGGTAATATAATTCTCAACCGGACCGCCCTGTTCATGCAGCGCGATTCGCACCCAATGCGGATTGGCTTCCCATTCCTGCCTCGGGCCTCTTGGGTTGTGCCGTACCAAATGGAGCCGATCGTCCCACAGGGTTAGCTCCTCTAGGATCTCGCCGTCGCGGTAACTGCGTTGTAGTGCGTACCAGACACCGCCGACGGTCACACCGAGAAAGGGGAGAAGTGCCCACAGAACCACTGTGCCGATAACGGCAAGCAATGGCACACAAATCAAGCCAAGTGTGATCCCGATAAAGAACACAAAGCCCTTTTTTGGTAAGGACCGGTGGGGCCAGAGGGAAAGCCGCAAAACAGGCTTGTCCGAAGGGGGTAAAGATAAAGGAGCGACCGTTTCCGGCCGCTCCTCCCATTCTAAAGGCATATTCTAATGCGCTCCGCTTTTGTCCCACTCTTCCTGCTTTGGAAGAGTTTCAAACGTATGCTCTGGTGGAGGGGACGGCAGGGTCCACTCAAGCGTATCGGCATAAGGTGTCCACGGGTTTGCAGCAGAAGACCGTGCCCCCGAGCGAACTCCGACAATCATGACGTAAAAGAACAGCAGGAAGGACGCAAAGGACACGAAGGCACCCATGGATGACCACCAGTTCCACGTCGCAAACGCTTCAGGGTAGTCGATATAGCGGCGCGGCATACCCTGACGACCCAAAAAGTGCTGTGGGAAGAAGGTGATGTTTGTCGCAATAAAGAACATCCAGAAATGGATTTTGCCAAGCCGCTCGCTGTACATCTTTCCGGTCATTTTCGGGAAGTAGAAGTAACATCCCGCAAAAATCGCAAACGCGGCAGCAATCGCCATCACGTAGTGGAAGTGGGCAACCACATAATAGGTGTCATGATACGCACGGTCGATACCGGCCTGCGCAAGAACGATGCCTGTGACCCCGCCCACGGTGAACATGAACACAAAGCCCACGGCGAACAACATCGGCGTTCTGAAGTCGATGGAGCCGCCCCACATTGTCGCGATCCAGCTAAAGATCTTAACACCCGTCGGAACCGCAATGACCATTGTTGCCAGCATAAAGTAGCTTTGCTGGGTCAACGACATACCGACTGTGTACATGTGGTGCGCCCACACAACAAAGCCAAGCACGCCAATCGCAATCAAAGCGTAGACCATTGGCAGATAGCCAAAGATCGGCTTGCGCGAGAAAGTTGCGATAATATGGCTGATGATGCCGAATCCCGGCAGAATCACGATGTAAACTTCCGGATGACCAAAGAACCACAGAATGTGCTGGTACAAAACCGGATCGCCACCGCCGGCAGGATCAAAGAATGTCGTTCCAAAGTTCCGGTCTGTCAGCAGCATCGTAATCGCACCGGCAAGAACAGGCAGCGCCAAAAGGATCAGCCATGCGGTAATGAAAATCGACCAGGCGAACAGCGGAACTTTATGAAGGGTCATTCCGGGCGCGCGCATGTTCAGGAAAGTTGTGATCATGTTGATCGCACCGAGAATCGATGACGCCCCCGAGACGTGGACAGCAAAGATGGCAATATCCATCGCCCAGCCACTTTCTGTGGTGGACAGGGGAGGATACAGAACCCAGCCAACGCCCGCTCCAAGCTGGCCGTTGCCGCCTGGGCTGACAACCGAGAGGACAGCAAGCGCTGTACCTGCAACGTACATCCAGTAGGACAGGTTGTTTAGGCGTGGAAATGCCATGTCCGGCGCACCGATCTGGAGCGGCATGAAGTAGTTGCCAAATCCCCCGAAAAGCGCTGGAATCACAACAAAGAACATCATCAGGATGCCGTGACCCGTGATGAGTACGTTCCACAAATGCCCGTTTGGTGTACATTCTGCCACCGTAGCAGCAGGGAAGAGACGTGCGCCTTCAAGGCACATGAACTGGACGCCCGGCTCCATCAGTTCCATCCGCATGTAGACCGTAAAGGCCACGGAAATGAAACCGGCTACAGCCGCAGTGATCAGGTAAAGAATCCCGATATCTTTATGGTTGGTTGACATGAACCAGCGTGTAAAAAAGCTACGCTCGTCTTCATGGTCACGCCCGTGAATGGCTGCGTCTGCCATGCTTCGTGCCTCCTGGCTTATCTATTTCCAGGGCAGATTGATGGTCCAATCCCCCTGTTCCCGACCTTTTGTCTAAAGTGCTGGAATGCCCGAAGCAATGTCCAAACCGCCGCAGGTAGGAGGATCGTTTGTGTGGGTTTGCTGGATGTGTCGTTGTGGCCGGGGCTACTTGACTGTTGCCTGCGTCGAAGTACGGAGCGCGCAAAAGCTGATTAAAGGCAAACCGGTTCTTTAGGTGCCAATGCCGGCGGCTCGGTCCAATTGCGACATAGGCCTGTGCATTGGCGGCAGTCTTTTCGATGCCTGAGCGGGGCGTGTATCACTGCGTATCGGATACGCCGCTTGCGATAACTAATGTAGCAAAGAGTGGGTTCAACACAAAAAAGGGCTTGGTTTCCCAAGCCCTTTCGAAATTCAGAGTTGCTGTTAAGCTTAGGCTGCTTTGCGCTTGCGCGCCGCTACCGCGCCAAACACGCCGAGTGCTCCAAGAAGCACAAAACCGGATGCTGGCAATGGAACGTTCGCGCCTACAGCAGTAAATGACGCGCTTGTTGCACCATTAGGCGGATTTGGCTGGTAGAACCCGATGATGTAGTCACCGGAAGGCAAGCCCTCAAAGATTGGTGTTGCCGAAGGATTAACTGATGCCGTACCAGCAGTCGTGATTGAGTTGCAAAACCCGCTAGATGCGCCGCCATTGGTGTCAGTGCCTACTGGAGCTGCCGCCCATCTACAATACCGGTTGTACGCTCCTGCTACATCGTAGAATTCGGGGGTTCCACTGGTCCGCTGGAGTGTAAACGCAGAATACCCGCCCGACGTTACATTGGTGTAGCTGTCGAGATACAGGTCAAAGTCCACGCCGGCTGTAAATGATACCGCCTGTGTTACCCGGCCACCGGTCTGATCGAAGTCGACTACAAGGTTGTTTCCGGGGGTGGTCGTTACGACAGAGTTGGCTCCGCCGCCATCCAGTGTCGTTACGACTGAAGAAAATGGCACGGTCGCCGAAAATGCGGGCATCGCCATGCTGGCGCTGATGGTTGCGGCAATCGCTAACTTTTTAAAAATTTGAGACATGATACGCTCCGTTGATCTAATCTGTGTTTACCCAAGCTGACGACGTGAAACAATCGTTAATTTGGATTTTGCGGCTCTGCGGCATTGAATTTAACAAAATTTGCGGGAAATGAGCGTAAAACCTCTCAATGAAGGGAGCGTTTCGCTCTTCGATGTCTCTGTTTGCTTAGGAATCGGACGAAATTAAAACGGCTGATCCGAATCGTTAACGCGGATTCGGAAGCAAGGTTCGTGTGTTATTCGGGTGCTGAACAGCGAAATGACGGGGCCGATTCCAGTGGTTGAACGCCACGGAAATATCGCAGGGGCGAACTGGAATTC
>JBLHUT010000015.1:0-25335 GCA_047629975.1 Paracoccaceae bacterium | reverse complement strand
CGATCAACCCTAACAGCGCGTCAGCATCGAATATTTCGGCGCGGCGCGCGGCAAAACGTGTCAGGCCCCACTGCAAATCCTCGCGCCGGGCATAAAGCGACTGAACCGCATCGGCCACCTGTCGCGCGGCCTCCAGGTCGCGGCCGGCAAGCGCGCCGGCGGCCTGCTTTTGCACGCTGTCCAGACGACGCAACCGGCCAAAAGCAGCCACTTCACGAAAGCAGATCCCCAAAAGAGCAAGCGCCAACAGACCAACAAGCGCTGTGACCGCGTAACCAAGCACCGCGTTGCGCGCCAGCAGGCCGGTCACAAAATCCCACGCAGCAACCGAAATCATGACCCCGATCAGGGTGCTCAAAGCGCCCCAGAACAGTTTCGCAAGCCACGACATGCGCCGCGCCCCCAAGGTCGCAAGTGTTTGCATCGCCGGGCCCTGCGACTGCGCTTGATCGGGGAAATCAGGCACCGCCGGGGCGTCTGACGGGTTGGGTGCCACCTTGGACGTCACGCTGGCGGCTTCTTGCTCCAGATCGAACAGAACGGGGTTTTTCGGGGGCTTGGTCATCGCAACTTATCTCCGATCAGGAACTCTGCGGCACGGTCCAACCGGATGTGGGGCGGCCCCTCGCCGGGCTTCAGGCGCAACTCGGCCGGAGCAAAGCGCATGACCTGATACTCCGCATCAAGCCAGCGATCCGCCCCTGTGCGCGCCGGCACCAGAAGTCGGGCGGGATCGTCGGGAAGCGTGCCGGGATAGAACGCAGCCTGCCGCCCTGTCTCCAGAAGCCGCCCGCGTACGACATTCAACTCGGTGCCCTCGTGGGTCCGTGTTTCCTCGACCGTGGCACGCAGCGCGGCCAGAGCCATGCCGGTTGTCTTTGCTCCCGCAAAACCGGCCCGGTCGCGCGCCTCGCGCAGCAGAGCCTCGACGATCGCGGTCAATTGCGGATGCTGGGTGTGGTGGAGGTGGTCGGCCTTGGTGGCCGCAAACAGGATTCTGTCGACCCGCCGCCCCAGAAACAACGATGTCAGCCACGCATTGCGCCCCGGCCGGAACGCGCCGAGGATATCAGCCATCGCCCGGCGCAGATCCTCCAGCGCCTCGGGCCCTGCGTGAATCGCCCCCAGCACATCCATCAACACCACCTGCCGGTCAAGGCGCGCGAAGTGGTCGCGGAAAAACGGCCGCACGACACCGCGTTTATACGCCTCGAAGCGGCGCGCCATTTCGCGCCCCAACGACCCGCGCGGCCCTTTGCCAGCCTCTGGCACCGGCAGCGGCGCAAACGTCAGAACCGGTGATCCCTCAAGATCTCCGGGCAACAGGAACCGCCCCGGCGTGCAATCGGAAAACCCCGCCGCGCGGGCGGTGTTCAGATAGGTCGTGAAACTTTGCGCAAGCTGGCGTGCCGTGCGTTCCTCAAAGGGCTGGTCAAAATCGGTCACTTTCAAAAGCGCCAGATATTCCTGCGCAAAGGCGCGATTGTGCATCCGCCCGATGCTTGCAGATGCCCAACCGGAATACGCAGTATCCAGCAGACCAAGATCAAGCAGCCACTCGCCGGGGTAGTCGATGATATCCAGATGCACCGTGCGCAGGCCCGATAATCCCCCCAGCAACCCCTGCGGCTGCACCTTGAGTGACAACCGCAATTGCGACACCGTGCGGGTGCTTTCGGGCCAGTGCGGGGTCGGGCCGGTCAGGGCATCAAGATGCGCCTCATAGTCGAACCGCGGCACCGTGTCGTCGGGTTGCGGCTGAAGATAGGCCCCCTTGAGGGCTCCGCTGGCAACAGCCTGTAGCCCCGGCATCCGACCGCGATCCATCAGATTGGCAATCAACGAGGTGATAAACACCGTCTTGCCCGCGCGCGACAGACCCGTCACGCCAAGCCGGATGACCGTGTCGGTAAACGGCGCGGTGACCGTGTCTGCCACGGCCCCGATCGAGCGGGTAACCCCGTCGGCTATCTGTCCCAATACCACGTGGGGGTTCCTTGTTCTTGTCTGCATCACGACCTGTATCTGGCCGAAAGCACGGTGTCAGGCCAAAACATTCCGGACTGCGCATCAACAGGGCAACTCTGCCACTGCAACGTAACATAGGCATCCAAGCCTCGGGTGCCTAGAGGCATGAACGCCGCCTTTGCCATCAAAAGCCGGGGATTGATCCCGACGGGCCCGCACGATAATGCATGCGCCATGCCCAGATATGCCCTTAAAGTAGAATATGACGGTAAACCGTTTTACGGCTGGCAACGCCAAAAAACCCTGCCGTCGGTGCAAGGCGCGATCGAGGCTGCCTTGCACCGGCTGCAGCCGGATGTGCCCACGATTGCCGCCGCCGGTCGCACTGATGCCGGCGTTCATGCACTGGCGCAGGTTGCCCATTGCGACATGACCCGGACATGGGAACCGTTTCGGCTGTCAGAAGCGTTGAACCACCACCTCAAGCCGCTTCCCGTGTCGATTCTGGCCTGTGCCGAGGTCTCGGGCGACTGGCACGCCCGGTTTTCAGCCCGCGAGCGGCGGTATCTGTTCCGGATATTGTCGCGTCGGGCTCCGGCTGCGCTTGACGCCGGGCGGGTCTGGCATGTGGGGCATCCGCTGGATCTGGGCGCGATGCAGCAGGGCGCCGCGCATCTTTTGGGGCACCACGACTTTACCACGTTCCGCGCCAGCGGGTGTCAGGCCGCCTCGCCCGTCAAGACACTGGACCAACTGGACATCACGGCCCACACGGTCGATCAAGGCACAGAATTCCAGTTTATGCTGCGCGCCCGCAGTTTTTTGCACAGTCAGGTGCGCAGTTTGGTCGGCACGCTCGAGCGGGTCGGGTCCGGCGCCTGGGCCCCCGAAGACGTCAAAGCCGCGCTTGAGGCGCGAACGCGGTCACGCTGCGGGCCGGTGTGCCCGCCTTACGGCCTTTATCTGAGCGGTGTGGAGTACCCCGACGCCCCGTTCGACTGAAAACACATACTCAACAGACAAAATACCGGATCTTCATTTCCCCGCAGCCGTTCCTGACCTCAGTTGCAACCGCTGTGGGCGCTACGAACGATCAAATTCGTTTGTCTTCTCTCTGCCGCCGCAATCTTGTCTAAAGTTTTCGGCCAGCGTTCCCGCACCCATCTGACCCGCTATTTGTCGGTTCGAAACACGCAGCCGTCACTGACCAGCTCGGGCGGCGTGGCGCACAAACCGCGTGCAACCGTCCACGCAGCCAGAACTTTTGGTACATAATCGCGGGTTTCGGGATAGGGCGGCACACCGCCGTGCCTTTTGACCGCGTTCTCCCCCGCATTATAGGCCGCAAGAACCATCAAGGGGTCCCGGTCGAATGCGCCCATCAACCAGTTCAGATAGGCGACACCGCCCTTGATATTCTGCGCCGGATCGCTGCGGTCGGCGACATCGAACCGTGCCGCTGTCGCAGGCATCAACTGCATCAGACCGGCGGCCCCTTTCGGGCTGATTGCACCGCCGCGCCCACCGCTCTCTACGGCAATTACCGCCAGAGCCAGCGCCGGGGAGACCTGCGTGCCGATCGTGGCAAGCAATATCTGGACGCCGTGTGCCTCGGCCAGCGCGCGCAATGCGTCAACCCGCGGAGAGGGAACCGCCCGTCCTTCGGGGGACTGGCGCAAGGCGCCGACCGCCTCGGCCAACCGCCCCGGCCCGCTTGCCTCCAGATCAGCCGACATTCGCTGCCAGAACCAGTCATACCTGCTGGCGGTTACAGGCTCCAAGGGCTGCGGCTCGGGATCGGGGCCAGCCGGAGCAAGGATATCTTGCTCCCCCCGAAGGCGCCTTGCCTGCGCCTCCGGATCAATCTGAACCGTGATACGTTTGCTTCCCGAAGAAGGCCCGACGGTCACGCGTCTGAACGAAAAATCACCGAATTCCGGTGCGGCTTGTGTGGACGGCTCCGCTTGGAGCGGCGTCAGACACAGGCCCCAGCCAATCAACACTGCCAGTAAGGCGGCCTGCATATCCAGTCTCCCGCATAAATGGGTCTTGTGACAGGTTCCGCAAAAACGCCGTGGATTCCAGCATAACCGTCGAAAATCCCGCCCTGAATGCCCGATTTTTGCCTTATGATGCAGGCGCAGCGATGGAAAATCCGGCCTGAAATGCAGATTTTAAAAATACTTTCAGAATGTTAACGGAAACCGGACACCAACCCTGTACGTTGCCAAAATAACCCCACGCACGACCAATTCCTGCCCCAATGGCATGGCTATATATTCCCATGTCGCGGCCAGAGCGGGTCAGCACTTGACCGGTTCGGGTGAGCCTCGCGAAAGAATTTAAGACAGTAACTTAATCCTATGGAGTGCAATACCATGAAATTTTTTAAATTCGCATCGACCTTTGCAAACGACGAATCCGGCGCGGTTACCGTTGACTGGGTTGTGCTGACTGCGGCTATTGTCGGCCTCGGGATTGCGGTTCTTGCCTCTGTATCGGGGGGCGTTACGAACCTGTCCGGCGATATCGCGGGCCAACTCTCCAGCCAGACGATCGCTGCTTACTAGACGCATCAACCGTCAGCCTCCAAGGGGCTGACACACACACTCAATCCATTCAGGTCTGGAAAACACCTACCGAGCCACTCTCGGTAGGTGTTTTGCCGTGCGCGTTTGACGGAATTCAGGGCCGGCGGCTTGAACTCCCCCTAATCAACCAACACGTGCGCACGCACCAGAAACCCGCTTGCAGTCGGGATCATAACCTTGGGTGACGCTCAACACCGGGCTTGCGCCGCAGCAGAGTCGCCAAGGAAAATCCTGATTTTCGCCTCCAGATCCTTCCAGTCCGTAAATTCATGAACCCCGTCCACAAGAGCGATGCGGCACCCCTCCACAACCACGGATTGCACAATCTCACTTTCCAGACGGCCATAACTGTCCGATCTGACAGCACCGGCGACCAGAACGGCCTTTTCCGGTTTGAACCCCGTGCGCATTTCCCACTCGTCGACGTAATCGCGCGCCTCTTCCATGCCCTGCTCGAACGCCGCCTTGAGGCTGACCGAAAGAAACAACGTCGGGCGGGCTGTCAAAGCCTCCCGGTTGGCAGCCACAAGACCTTCGAAGGCTGCAGGGTGACGGCGCTCGTGGACAGGGGCGGCGAGGATGACCTTGTCGATGCCATCGAACGATATCGCGGCGATTTCATCTGCGGCATTGAACAACCGCACCGTGTGTCTGGCGATACGGCTTTGTTCGGCCACAAAGGTTGCAATCTTGCGGGTCTGCCCCTCAAAGCTTTCAAAAATCACTAGAAGTGTCATTCGCGCTCCTGTTTTCAGCCGCGCCTTCAAAAGGCATGTTACCGTATTCTAGAGTTTCCGGGGCGGGCGTCCTTGTTTCAGATCAAAATGCGTTTCCAGAACATAGGAGAACAAAAGCGAGTGTTCCGGGCGGGTAAAATATAAAACCTGACGCAATGCACGCGACGACTTGAAATTTAATGCGCGAACTGTATCGTCCCACCTTACAAAAAACCGGTGCGGGCCAATGGCCCCGAAGCATCAAATGACACAGCACACCAACAGTGCTTGGGGGGAAATATGAAAAGATCTCTAATCGGCGCACTCGCCGTATCGACCATCCTGTCTCCAGTTGCGGCAATGGCCCAAAGTGAAGTGCAATTCTGGCACGCATTTACAGGACGCCTTGGCGATCTGGTCAAAGCACAAGTCGAAGACTTCAATGCGTCTCAAAGCGATTTTGTTATCGTCGAAAGCCACAAAGGCAATTACTCCGAAACCCTGAACGCGGGGATCGCGGCCTTCCGTGCCGGCGAGCAGCCTCATATCCTGATGGTATTCGAAGTCGGCACAGCCACGATGATGGCCGCAGCCGGCGCCGTCAAACCCGTCTACGAAGTCATGGCGCAAAGCGGCGCAAGCTTTGATCCCGATGCCTATATCGGTGCGGTCAAAGGCTACTACACCTCGACAGACGGCGATATGCTGTCCTTGCCATTCAATTCGTCAACGCCCGTTTTGTGGGTCAACCGCGACGCCATGACCGCGGCCGGCGTCGACCCTGATACCGACCTGTCCACATGGCAGAATGTCGGCGCGGTTCTGGACCAGTTGAAAGCAGGCGGCGAAGAATGCCCGCTGGTCACCGCATGGCAAAGCTGGATCCACCTCGAGAACTTCTCGGCGTATCACGATGTTCCGTTTGCGACCAAAGACAACGGCTTTGCCGGTCTTGATACCGAATTGGCCCTGAACGGCCCGGCACAAGTCGCGCACCTGTCCGCAATGGGTCAGTGGGCCAAAGACGGCAAGTTCATCTACACGGGTCGTCGCAACGAAGGTGGTGCGAACTTCCGTGCCGGCGATTGCGCCTTGTTCACCGAAAGCTCTGCGGGTTACGCTGGGATCAGCTCACAAGCCGAGTTTGATTTCGACGTCCGCCCCCTGCCCTATTGGGAAGGCGTCGGGAACGCACCACAAAACACGATCATCGGTGGCGCATCGCTTTGGGTGCTGTCGGGTCACGACGATGCTGAATACACCGGCGTCGGAGAGTTCCTGAGCTACCTGTCCTCCTCTGATGTACAGGCTGCATGGCACCAGAACACCGGTTACCTGCCCATCACAACCGAAGCCGGTGAAGCAACCCGCGCATCCGGTTTTTATGACCAGAACCCCGGCACGGATGTTGCTGTGATCCAGATGACAACCAACGAGCCGACGGCGAATTCCAAGGGTCTGCGTCTTGGGTCATTCGACCAGATCCGCGGGATCATCGACGAAGAGCTGGAGGCGATCTGGTCCGGTGACAAAACCGCACAAGAGGCCATGGACAACGCCAAGGCACGCGGCGACGCATTGCTGCGCCGGTTCGAATCCGCCAACCGCTAAGTTGGACGAAAACGGCAGGCCCGCAACAGGGCCTGCCCCCTTGACCGGAAGGCACACTGATGGATAAACGCGTCACGTTTCGGGGCTGGTTGCTGCCGTTAGTGCTGATTGCACCACAGGTACTTGTGTCTTTGGTGTTCTTTTTCTACCCCGCCATTCAGGCGATCTGGCAGTCACTGTTTATTGCCGATCCGTTCGGGCTGTCCTCGCAATTCGTTGGGCTGGGAAATTTCGAGTTCCTGCTCAGCGACAGCTATTACCGCGCATCCTTTGCGACAACCGCAGTATTCTCGATCCTGGTAACACTCTGCTCGATGATCCCGGCGCTGTTTCTTGCGGTGCTTGCGGACCGGTTGATCAAAGGCTCGGGCGTGTACCGGACCATGCTGATCTGGCCTTATGCCGTCGCACCTGCGATTGCCGGCGTGCTGTGGCTTTTCATGTTCAACACCCGCGTCGGTGTGGTGTCGTGGTATCTGGGCAACCTTGGCTATGACTGGAACCATGTTTTGAACGGCGGCGAGGCGATGGGCCTTGTCGTGGTTGCCTCTGCGTGGGGGCGGATCAGCTATAACTTCCTGTTTTTCTATGCCGCTCTGCAAGCGGTACCGCGCTCGGTGATCGAGGCGGCAGCGATCGACGGCGCCCGTTTCTGGCGGCGGTTCTTTACAATTGTGTTACCGCTTTTGTCGCCGACAACCTTTTTTCTGCTGGTTGTGAATGTCGTCTATTCCTTCTTTGAAACCTTTGGCGTGATCCACACGATCACCTCGGGCGGGCCGCAGCAATCAACGACTGTTCTCGTCTACAAAGTCTTCTCCGACGGCTTTGTCGGCCAAGATCTCGGGTCGTCCTCGGCGCAATCGGTCATTTTGCTGTTCGTGGTCGGGTTATTGACGGTGATCCAGTTCAAGTTCATTGAGAAAAAGGTGCATTACTGATGGCGCGCGAAGTCCATGGAATGGTTGAAAAACGGGGCGCGGGCCTGTGGTTGACCCATGTTTTCATGATCTGCGGCGTGCTGGTGATCTTTTTCCCGATCTGGCTGGCCTTTGTGGCCTCAACCGTGAGCCAGCCTGAAATCGTCAGCCCGCCGATGCCGTTGTGGCCCGGTGACCAGATGTGGGAAAACTACTCCGCGGCGCTGTTTTCGGGTGTAAATGTTCCTGTGGCGACAATGTTATTCAACAGCCTTGTCATGGCCATCGGTATCGCCGTGGGCAAGATTGTGATCTCGTTGTTATCGGCTTTTGCGATCGTCTATTTCCGCTTTCCGGGGCGCACGTTCTTTTTCTGGATGATCTTTCTGACCCTGATGCTGCCGGTCGAGGTACGGATCGTTCCGACCTTCGAGGTCGTCGCAGGGTTCGGGATGCTGAACAGTTATGGCGGGCTTATCCTGCCGTTGATCGCGTCGGCCACGGCGACATTCCTGTTCCGGCAGTTCTTTTTGACCATTCCTGACGAATTGGCAGAGGCCGCCCGCGTGGACGGCGCACGGCCCATGCGCTTTTTCTGGGATATTGTCGTGCCAATGAGCCGGACGAATGTCGCAGCACTTTTTGTAATTTTGTTCATTTACGGCTGGAACCAGTACCTCTGGCCGCTTCTGATCACCACCGACCCCGAGATGAACACAATCGTCATGGGCATCAAACAGATGTTCCCTTCGGGAGACGATGTTGCTGACTGGCCTGTCATCATGGCCACCTCGATTTTGGCGATGATACCGCCCGTAATTGTTGTTGTCAGCATGCAACGCTTGTTTATCCGCGGCCTAGTTGACAGCGAGAAATAGAATATGGCGACAGTCACCCTAAAAGACGTCAAGAAAAGCTTTGGCCCGACCGACGTTATCCACGGCATAACGACCGATATTTCAGATGGCGAGTTCATCGTGATTGTCGGTCCCTCGGGCTGTGGAAAATCGACCTTGCTGCGGATGGTCGCAGGATTGGAGACCGTGTCATCGGGCGATGTCGTGATTGGCGGCGAACGTGCCAACGACAAGGAACCGATGGACCGCGACATCGCCATGGTTTTCCAGAACTACGCCCTTTATCCGCACATGTCGGTGCGCCAGAACATGGGTTACGGGCTAAAGATTGCGGGCCTGCCCAAAGAGCAGATTAACGCCAAGGTCGAAGAGGCCGCAAAGCTGTTGCAACTCGAGGCCCTGCTGGATCGCAAACCCAAGCAATTGTCGGGCGGACAGCGGCAGCGGGTCGCGATGGGTCGGGCGATTGTGCGCGAGCCTGCGGTGTTTTTGTTCGACGAACCGCTGTCAAATCTGGACGCAAAGCTGCGGGTGCAGATGCGGTTGGAGATAAAGGAGCTTCAATCGAAACTCGGGATCACATCGCTTTATGTCACCCACGACCAGGTCGAGGCGATGACCATGGCGGACCGGATGATTGTCATGAATGGCGGAATTGCCGAACAGATCGGCACTCCGCTTGAGGTTTATGAGACGCCGCGCACGCTTTTTGCCGCGCAATTCATCGGCAGCCCAGCGATGAACATCGTCGATGCCCACATCAGGGACGGCAAAATATTTTTGAGCGAGCTGGCTGTTGCAGATGCAATCGGTGACGACGGCCCCGTGAAACTGGGCGTCAGACCGGAACACCTGACACTGGATGCGGCCGGCCCGGTGACTGTCTCGGTGAAACTGACCGAGCCGCTTGGCGCAAACACGCTCTTGCACGGAAAACTGGCTCAGACGCAGGAGAGTTTTACCGTAAGCCTGCAGGGCGTGCATCTTTTGTCGGACAACAACCGCGACCTGCGTTTTGCCATCCAACCCGGCAAGGCGCACGTCTTCGACGCCAAGACCGGCATCCGGCGTGTGGGGGCATCGCTTTGATCCTGTCAGTCTGACAAAACGAAAGGCCCGCAATCTAAAGCGGCGGTGGGGGCTTTGTCGGGGTGCCGGAATATGTCACAGCGGGCATCACCGCCCAGAACACCCCCGCCAACGCCCCGTATCCCAGCCCTGCCAGACCAAAGGCAACAGAGAGCGATAGCGCCGCCTCGGGGGCAACACCCGCGAATCCCAGCCCGTAAACCAACGCCGCCTCCCGCAGGCCCCAGCTTCCCAAGGTGATCGGCACCATTGCCACCAACAGCGACATGGGAACAAACGCAAACAACGCCAGCAACGGCACATCGACCCCAAGCCCCTGCGCGAGTGCCGCAAACATCGCGATCCGCAAAAGATGCTGGGTAACCGCGACGCTCCACAGATGTCGGGCATGCGGCTTTTCGATCGCCACTCGCCAGATATCATTCGAGACACGGCCAACCGCCCTTAAAATGCGGGACCGTTCCGCCAGAGCACGAAACACACGCAACCGGTGATGCGCAACCAGCAACACCCCCCCCAAGCCCGCCGCAAGCGGAACCACCGTGACGATCAACCTGTCCTGAAGCGTGACCGCATAGGACATGGCAACCGGCAGCCCCGCCATCAACACCGGCAACAACGCCATCAGGGAAAACAGCCGCACAACTAGAACCATCCGCACCGCCAGTCCGATGGGGGCCGCACCGCGGCGCAACTGCGTCACCCGGAAAATATCGCCTCCGATCATCGCCGGTGACAGGATCGCAAAAAACCGCGCACAAATCGCCCAGACAATCGAGGTCCGCATCGCGATGGAGTGCTCGAACACTCCCATGACCCGCCGGAACTGCGCCGCCTCGAACACAGTTGCCACCAGCATCAGCCCGAACACCAGCCCCACCCAATCAAGCCGCACCCGCGCAAGCGTCGAGGCTGTGGCAGACAGGTCGACCATTTGCGCAAGCACCACCAACAACACCCCCGTCACCAGCATCTTGACCAGCAGCAGAGCAAAGGGTTTCAGCCCGGCGGCTGTCATCCTGCCGGCCCCGATTGATCAAGAAGCCGCTTTGCGAAGGCGCCTATTTCACTGATGTGCGACGGGACCGCCCCTTGCAAAGGGCGCGGCCCGCGGTGTGCGAAAAAGCCGGTAAAGCGGTGATTGCCACTGCGTCCGGTTGTCGGGGCGGCGCGCACCGCTTCCAGATCGGGGTGTCGCGCCACACCGCTTTGCGATAGTGCCGTGTTCCAGTTGATCACGACATCCGGCAGCAACTGTGCCCGCGCCCCCGCCCAGTCCCGCGCGGGGAAAACGATATCCGACACCAAAGCCGCGCCATCAGCGCCGACAAACCCTTTTGCAGCCTGCGCCAACGCCTCACACAGCGCGTCATAATCCTCCCCCGGAACCACGCCGCGCGCCTCGCGTCCCGACAGATTGAAGCGCCAGTACCCGCTCACATCGCCCTGCAACGAAAAGGCCCGCGTTGTTGTCCAGTCAAGGCCACCGACCAGCTCTCGTGCCAGCACGAAATCACGCACGGATTGCGGCACACGGTCGGCTATCCAGTGTTGAAGCGACGGCGGCACATGACGACGCAATTCGCGGATCAGGCCGAAATCCTCACGGTCGGGGGCACGTTGGCGCGCGTCTGGGGCCGTGCCGAGACCGTGCAACAGCATCGCCTGTGACAAGTGGCTTTGCGAATGGTTTACCTCCATCCCGTGCAAGGCAAACAGCACAATGTCTGTCGTGTCCCCCACGGCATGAAACACCCGCCCCAACGCCGTATCCATACGCTCGTAAATCGCATCACGCGCTCCGTGCGGGATCGATGTGGGCTCGCCCTCGGGTCTTGGCCAGAAGATATGCCCCCCACGATGCAATTCCCCGAACACCACCAGAAACATATCCCACGATGCCTGTTCCAGCAGCCCCAGCATCATCTCCGTCTTTACGTCGATCCCGCGCAGGATATCGGCAAGAATGGTGTTCAGGTGGGTCGCCGATTTGGGAACAGGCACCTCGAAGCCCATGGGATGACGCCGCGCAACCGCAGTAACCTTGCGTCTTGTGGCAGCATCGCTGGTCCAGAAATCCTCGACCAGATCATGCGAGCCCCAATTGGCGATTTCCAAGGCACCACCAGTGTCGCCGCGAAACGCGAATGGCACATCAAAGGCTGCAACCTGCGCTCCGCTGCGTGCAAGATCACGCCAGAACGGTTCTGCCCCCCCGATCCAGTCAGGATGCGTTCGGCGTATCCGCATGGTGACGGGGTCCCATTGCATGTGATGATAGACGCCGTGCGCGGCTGGTTTGAGCCCTGTGTTGAACGAGCTCCAGACAGCCCCTGACAGGGGTTCGAGATTTAGCCGGTGCAAGCCCCGCCCCCCCAGAAACCCCGCAATGTTCGGCAGCCGCGCAAGATTGGCCTCGATATAGTCGCAATCGGCCGCATCCAGCCCGATCAGCAGTACTTTCGGGGAAACAGACACTATCGAAATCTCCTGTGTTTCGCAAATTTTCAGCGTGCCCTTTGTTAAACCGCTATAGGTAGATGTTTGCAATCACTTGCTAAAGCCGCATAGAAACGACACGCCGCTATCTATATCAAAGGAAAGACAAAGGTGCTGATCGACCCCGCGAATTGTGCGAGCCAGATGGAATGTGACGTCGCCGTGATCGGGGCCGGACCCGCCGGTCTGGCGCTGGCGCTTGATCTGGCTGGCGCCGGTGTGGATGTCACCGTGCTAAGTTCGGGTTTGTGCGGCATGGATGCAACGCTGGCCGATCTGTCGCGTGCTGCCAGCCACCCCGAAGATCATCTGGATCCACGCGCACTTGAGGCGCGGCGATTTGGCGGGCTTTCATGGTCGTGGGGCGGACGCTGTGTTGCATTTGATCAAAGCGACTTTGCGGCACGCACCGATCCGGCCCTGCCGGAATGGCCGGTCACACGCGACGATCTGATGGCACACAGCGCAAAGGCCGCGCAGTTTCTTGGCCTTGGTGCGCCCGATTTCAACGAGGCGCCAGATCACGAAGGGCTGTGCTGGCGTCAGGAATACTGGAGCGCGCAGCCACAGATTATGCACAACCACAAAGCCGCACTGACATCCCGAAGCGGCCCGAGAGTTCTGCTCGGGGCGACCTGCACAGATGCCGCGATCTGCGACGCGGGGCGCATCACTTCGGTTACCGCACATTTACCGGACATGCGCGGGATCAATTTGCGTGCCAAGCATGTCGTCATCGCGGCAGGCGGGCTTGAGTCCGCACGATTGCTGCTGTGGATTTTCGCCCGTAACAACCGCCCGGCACCGCAATGGACAGGCCGCGGATATATGGGCCATCTCAAGGGACAGATCGCAGACATTCAAACCTTCCCGCAACAGGCCGCGCTTTGGGGGTATCGCCGAAGCGGTGCGTGCTACGCTCGGCGCAGGTTTGCTTTGTCGTTGGCCGATCTTGAACAGACCCGCAGCGCGAACATCAATTTCCACCTCGACAACCCGCCCATGGCCGATCCGGCCCACGGGCGTGCCGGATTGTCGGCAACCGCGCTTGTTCTTGGCCTTCCCTTGGTCGGAGCGCGGATTTTGCCCGGCCCGATGCGGCAGTTTTTTGTGGGGGAGGCCCCGACGTGGGGCGCGCGGGCGCGGCATTTGCAAAACGTTGCACGAACGCCTTTGGCAGCGGCAAAGTTTATATGGCAAGGGTGGCGCGGACGGCGGACCGTTCCGGTCCTTCCGGGGATGCTCGAGCCAAAGGCCGGGCGTTTCGCGCTGTCGTTCAATGCCGAACAGGTGCCACGGTTTGAAAATGCCATCAGGCTCAGCCCCGTCAAGGACCGTTTTGGCATGCCGCGTATCGACATCGAAAAGACCGTTGGCGACACTGAAATCGCCGCCGTGATCCGCGCCCATGAACGGCTCGCAGAACGCACAAAAGCCGCCGGCACCGGACAGGTGATTTTCAAGGATCGCAGCACCCTGCCCGATACAATCAGACGCTCAAGCGGTGACGGCTATCATCAGATCGGTTTGGCCCGAATGGGGCGCGACCCCGACACCAGTGTTACCGATACAGACGCAAAAGTGCACGGAATTCAGAACCTCTTTGTGGCTGGTAGCGCGGTTTTTCCACGCAGCAGTCACGCCAACCCCACCCTCACCATCGTGTGTCAGGCGCTGCGTATCGCAGATCACCTGAAAACACTTTTACCGGTACGAAAGGGCGCAGCCCATGACACATGATCCCGCCCCTGCTTCAAAAGTCGCCGTGATCGGTGCCGGTCCGGCAGGTTTGACCGCCGCCTATACCCTGTTGCACGAGGGTGCAGGCAGGTTCTGCCCCGTCGTCTTCGAAGGCGGCAAACAGGTTGGTGGTATCTCGCGAACAGAAATTCACAACGGATACAGGTTCGATATCGGCGGTCACCGGTTTTTTACCAAGGTGCCAGAGGTCACGCAGATGTGGGAGGACGTGCTCGGGGATGATTTCATCACCGTCCCCCGGCTCAGCAGGATTTATTACCGGGGACGGTTCTTCAATTATCCACTCAAGATTTTCAACGCCCTGTCCAACCTTGGCCTGTACGAATCCACACGCATCATTCTGAGCTATCTGAAGTGGCAATTTCGACCATCCCCCGTCGAGGAAACGTTCGAACACTGGGTGATAAACCGGTTTGGCGGACGCCTTTATATGCACTTTTTCCACAGCTACACTGAAAAGGTCTGGGGCATTCCACCAAGTCAGATCAGGGCCGACTGGGCTGCTCAACGGATCAAGAACCTGTCGCTGTCCTCTGCGGTGCTAAACGCAGTGTTCAAGACCGGCACAGCAACCAGCCTGATCGAAGAATTCCGCTATCCCCGGCTTGGCCCGGGAATGATGTGGGAGAAAACAGCCGGTCTTGTGGGGGCCGAAGGCGGCGAGGTGCTGCTTGAACACAGCGTTATCCGGATCAACCGCGATGGCCTGCACGTGGTGTCGGTTGATGTGGTCGCGACCAACTCTGGTGGCAAATCGGATCCAAAGACCATCGAGGCTGCGCATTTCGTCAACACAATGGCGCTTGATGCCGCAATCCTCGCTTTTGACCCGCCGCCGCCCCCAGAGGTTATCGAAGCCGCCAAATGTTTGAAGTATCGCGACTTTCTGGTAGTGACACTTGTCCTGAACACGCCCGACCCCTTTCCCGATAACTGGATCTATGTCCATGCCCCCGAGGTAAAAGTCGGGCGTATCCAGAATTTTCGGGCGTGGTCAAAAGACCTGCTGCCAGATCAGGACACCGCCTCGATCGGCATGGAATATTTCTGTCAGAAAGGCGACGGGCTGTGGTCGATGAATGACGCCGATCTTCGGGCGCTTGCTGCCAAAGAATTGGAAATGACAGGTCTGGCAAAGGCCGAAAACGTGATCGACGCCGCCATTATCCGACAGCCAAAGGCCTATCCGGTGTATGACGGCGCGTACAAGGCCGCCCTTGATGTTATCGGCGACTGGCTGCGCCAGCTCGAAAACTTTCAAACCGTCGGGCGCAACGGATTGCACCGGTACAACAATCAGGACCACTCGATGCTGACTGCAATTTATGCCGCGCGCAACATCATGGGCGCGGCGCATGATATCTGGAACGTCAATGTCGACCGCGCCTATCACGAAGATTTCGAGACTGACAAAACACAGTAGCCCCTAGCGGTTTTTTGCACCGCAAAAAACCGCATCAAGCCCGGATCGCACCCAGAAAAACCCGAAACCGCCACATAAGTAATGGACCCAAAGAACACCAAGCGCGGCAGTCCTGTCGGCAGGCCCGTCCAGAACATCCAGAAAGCTCTTGTTGGCCACGGCCAGCACAACAAGCGCGCACATTACGGTCAACAAACCCGGCGCGGGCAGAACCGCCAACATGAGCACCCCTAGAAGGCTCGTCGCGACAGCCATGGCAGAAACCTTGCTGACACCACTGACATTCAGGGCCTCGGGCGCATCTTTGCCCGGCCCCGACCGCATAAGGCGCGCCCACGGAATCGCTCTGAGAAACAAATCGGTATAGGTCATGTTGCGCAACGTCCACCGCTTGAGGTGTTTGCCCTGAAGGGTGGGACACAGCCGGATCTTGCGTCCGTGTTGCGCAAGTTTCATGCCGATATCGATATCCTCGATCGTGCGCCTTACCTTGCAAAACCCGTCGACGGCGTCGAAATCCTTGCGGCGGATGGCCCCGCAGCCGCTCCAGAACGTTGTGGCCTCTCCTGCGTTCCGGACATGGACATGACGATGGAGCAGATTTCGGATCCGGCTTATCGGGCTTTTGTGCGCGGGCGCATCGTCATAGGTTCCGAAAACGGCCGCATGATCGGGATAGCTCGCCAGAAGGTGCTCCAGAACCTCCCGGGTGTCTGGATGGACGCAAACGTCCGCATCCACAAAAAACAGCACCTCTGCGTCGCTGGCCGCAGCCCCGACATTGCGCGCATTGCCCGCCCCGCGATTTTGCGCGATCTCGATCAGCTTTACACCGTGGTCGGTCACAAGCGGCAGAACCGGAACCGAGGAGGCATCATCCACAACGACAATGTCACAAGGTGAAAACCCCGCCGCCAACAGCGCCTCGATGCACGGCGCAATGGACGCGCAACTGTTATACGTCGGCACAATCACCGATATCGTGCACCCGCCATTCATGCTCCGCGCCCACCGACAGATCGGGGAACGCTGTACAAGGCCGCAGGCGGCACAGGCGCACAATACCCCGCGATCGGACCCGTCCACTTTGCGCAGCGAAGCACGAGACGCAGCACCGGTCCCAAGACACTGCTATTCGAATTTTCGATCGTTTTCGTGACAATCCAGTCCGGTTGCGGGGCAAGCGCAGGGTCCAACGCAGACGCACCGGGCACAAAAACCAATGCCCCCGGAGCAAGCGCCGCCGGAAACTCCAACGCGGCATCCGCCTGTAGCGCCGACATGCCGGACAGGCGCAGATACATCTCGCCCCACAGCACAGCCAAAGGATCAGCAACAATCGCCCCTTCGTGCGCCTGAGCAAGACCCGCGAGCGTGCGAAACTCTGCCGTGCGAGGATCGCGCCCGATATCGGCCACGATCGGCCCCAACGCACAGATGCCCACCACCCAAGCAACCGCCACGCGTTTTCCGAACTGTCGGCTCAGGTGTGGAGACGCAGCCGCAAGCACCACAAAGGCCCAGTAACCCAAAACCGGATAATATCGAGGCCGCTCAAGGCTCAGAACATAGCCCGACAGCAGCAAGGAAAACCCTCCTGCAAAACCAAGCAGCACCAACATCCGCCGCGCATCCGATGACAAAGGTTTGCGCCAGAGCCACAGGCTCGCAAACACGGCCAGAACAAGCATCGGCGTGACACTCGGAGACGTGGCGAGCCTGTTTAGCGGCGTTGTTAGGAAAAGCCAGATCGGCTGGTTCCCCATATCTGCAAAATGCCGGCTTTGCACATGGCCGTCGCCATGACCCAGACTGAGCACGTATCTGTAAAACGGCGTACCGGTCGTCATGTAGTAGACGAGCATCTCGACACACAAGACCGCGCCAAATCCCCCGCACGCCAGCAAGGCCACCCTGATGCGATCCCCGCGCGGGGCCATGACCACCGCACCAGCGATGAACACCACCGGCAGATACCCCGCCGTTTCGCGGCAAAGCCAAGACAGGCCGGCGCAACTACCTGCCAGAAACAGCCCCCCCCACAGGGGCCTGCGCCCCGCGTCATATTTGGCCAGCGATTCAAGAAACCGCCATATTGCCAGCACCGCAAAGACAAGCTCGGGGGTGGCAATGTCGATCCCCAGCGGGTGCAGCGACAAAAAGGCCGAACTTGCCACAAAAAGCCCAAGCACCCTTCCCGCCCCTGCGCCCAGAAACCGGTGCCCGAAGATGTGGCTGATTATGACAAGAGCCGCGCCATAAAACAGGCTTGGCAGAGACGCCACAAACTCGCTCGCGCCGAACATCGCAATGCTGGCAGCCATCGGAAGCACAAGCGGATGGCGCAATGCCCAGTGGATTTCACCCTGATAGGGAAAATTCTCGACGGTGTTGAGTGCGAACCGCGCATAATGAACCGCGTCACCTTGGGCAAAACCGGTCCAGAAAACACCTGCCAGAAGCAGATAAAGGCCGATACTTTGTGCAAGAGCCGTGATTGCCGGATTGCCGGTTTTTGGGGGCTCGGACCCGTCAATGCGCATTTTTCAATGGATATCCGTATAATATGCGAGCATCAGATTTAACTTATGCAGGATTTTTCAGCCGTTGATAGTGGCAAAAAACAAGGCGGGCAATCTCCCGCGTTGCACAGGTGCATGTGGTCTGTTTCAAGCGGATATCGATTGCAACGTCACGACAGAGCCTTGCCACTCGAATAGGTGTTTCCCGAGTTTGCAAAGTATTTCAGACGTATTGCAAGCTGAAGCAAGTTGCGATCAGGCCGTTTTGACAAATTCGTAAAGGTCGCGCGTGGCGGTGCGGAACCTGTCGGGCGGAAAATGCTCCAGATTTGCACCAATTCTGCCACAAGCACTTAGGATATAGCCCACAACAGCATCCTTGTCGCAACCGATATGCGCGCGCAGGTTTGTGATGCACCCTGCATTAAACTGCGAATCACACCGCAGCGACATCAGCATGCGTGCAAGATCAAGAAAGGGATATCCCTGCCGTTGCATGCCCGCCCAATCGATTACGTAGAAAGACGGCACATCCCAGTGTGTCGGCAGCAACAGGTTTCCTGACCACAGATCGCCGTGATGCAGGCAATGCATTGGCTGCCATTGCCCCGCACAAACACGCCCCGCAGCGTGTTCTGCGGCGCGCCTGATCTCGTTGGAAAAGGCGCTGTCTTCGACAATCACGTTCAGATCCCCGAGAACTGTTTCCGCGGTGGCCGGTACCAGTGTCTCATGGCACAGTGAGGCAACCCAACGTGATATCGTTTTGGCATATGACAGGCCATTCAACCGCTGCATCACACGGGTAGACGCCAGAAACGAACGCTTCATCGGCCAGACGGCGAATGTGCGGCCCTCGACGGTTCCGGTTGCGACAGGCGGCAGGATCAAGGCTCCGGTCCGGGCCGAGACACTGTCGCGCGCAATCCGGATATTGTGTACGGCACGAGAAACAAGGCTCGGGCTTGCCTCCCCCGACATCAGCATGAACCCTGCATGTCCCGCCGGTGTCGGGACGAGGAATTTCATCGTCGCATCTGCAAGCTCTGCCTTGAAAGCGTCATTATTGATCGGCGAGATATCAACCCTGCGACCGTATTCCGACGAAAGTGCTTGTGCCACCCGCCGTGTGCCGAGGCACGATAACGGCGTCCGTCGCCGTTTCGTGGCGCGTGTCATTGACAAAGACATTAGGTGGAAAAACTTTTTATATCAAAAACTTCCAATTCAAAAACCCCGGTCTTGAGTGATTTAGACGGCTGTGAGCGCTGTTTCAGTCAAGCACCTTCCATCGGCACCACAGTCGAAGCAAAAAGGACCGATAGACTGATCGGCCGGTATCAAAAAATTCATCAGCCCTTGCAAGAAACATCGCAGGCCGTTTTAGTAAACCCTCGATAAACTAGCGCGATGGTGGCGTGCTGACGAGCAATAGATGGACAAAAATCTAATGAAAATGACACGCTTGGGGAAAGATGGCCCCGAAATTTCGCAATTCGGACTTGGCGCGATGTCTTTTGCCGGCATTTATGGCGATGCCACCATAGAGCAAAGCCACAGCGTGCTGAACGCGTGCCGGTCCGCCGGGGTGACACATATCGATACTGCAAATGTCTATGGCAGCGGACGCTCCGAAGATATCATCGGGAAATGGTTTGCCGACACCCCCGCTGCAAGAGACGAGATGGTTATTGCGACGAAAGCAGGGATTACCGGAAATGCCGAGCGGCGCTTCAACAACGACCTGGAGCACCTGGAGACATCTCTGGATGCGAGCCTTCAGCGGCTTGGCGTTGATTGCGTTGACCTGTTTTATGTGCACCGATACGACCGCGCACACAGCCCCGAGGACGTTGCCGGCACGTTGAAGCGCCTGATCGAAAGCGGCAAAACCAAGGCGGTCGGGTTGTCCGAAGTCGCCCCGAGCACACTTCGCCGCGCATTTTCGGAATGCCCGATTGCGGCCGTCCAGTCCGAGTATTCGCTCTCGACCCGCGCACCGGAATTGGGGCTGGTTCAAGCCTGTGCTGATCTGGGAACATCGCTTGTGGCATTTTCTCCGGTCGGGCGCGCGTTTTTGACCGATGCGCCGTTTTCCTACGAGCATGCCCAGACAATGGCCTTTACCAAGAACAATCCGCGATTTACGGGAGAAAATTACCGTGCCAACATCGCGGCAACCGATAAGTTACGCGCGCTTGCTGCCGAATTGGGCGAACCGACCGCCGCCATTGCCATCGCATGGGTTATTGCGCAGGGAAAACACGTGTTGCCGATCCCGGGCACCAAAAACACCGCGCATCTTTCCGAGCTTCTGCGCGGCACCCAGATCGATCTGGATGCCGGTATGCGCGCGCGCATCGAAGAAATCCTTCCCGTCGGTTGGGCCCACGGTGACCGGTACACGGCCGCGCAATGGGATGGGCCGGAAAGGTATTGCTGATCACCGCATCAAAGCTGCGGTATCACGGCGTGCTTTGGCGCAACCTGCATGGCTTTGTGTTTCCGCATCCTGGGTTTTATGAATGCCTGCCTGCGGGCAGGTTCGGGCCGCGATTGGTAGCGGTGCTGCACCTGTGGATCATGGGTATGGAAACCGGTTGACTCGCGTAGTAAACTTGCGACCGAAACCACCGCCGCAGGGGATATCTCCCTGCGCGAGGCGCATTATTCTGAAGACCGGACAAGAACAGGGAAATTGCAGATGTTAGACTTCGTTACCGCAAATGGACTGGAAATGGCTTATCGTTTCGACGGGCCCGAGGATGCACCGGTTCTGGTCCTATCCAACAGCCTGATGTCGACGCATCGGATGTGGGATCCCCAGATGACAGATTTTTCTGCCAACTACAGGGTATTGCGTTATGACACCCGCGGCCACGGAGCGACACAGACCACACAAGGCCCCTATTCCATAGACCTGCTTGCGCGTGACGCAGAGGCCCTGATCGAGGCTCTGGGTATCGGGCCTGTTCATTTTCTTGGCCTGTCGATGGGCGGCATGATTGCCCAACGGCTTGCGGTCAACCGCCCCGATCTGGTTCGCTCGCTCATGCTGTGTGACACAGCATCCGAAATGCCGACCGTGGACATGTGGAACGACCGCATTGCCAAAGCAGAGCAAGCAGGGATCGAGGGGCTTCTCGGCGGCACCATCCAGCGTTGGTTCACACCCGGTTTCGTCGTCCGGTCACCCGCCGCCGTGGGCTTTGTCGAGGGTATGATCCGTGACACGGGTGGGCCCGGCTACATCGGCTGCGCCTCGGCCGTGCGGGACATGAGCCAGACCGGTATCCTAAAGGATATCAGCCAGCCGACACTCGTTCTGGTGGGGGATCAGGATCCGGCCTGCACACCGGCACAAGCGTTGGTGTTGCATGAAAATATCGCCAATTCGCAATATATCGTACTCGAAGATGCCGCCCATCTCGCCAATATCGAAAAACCCGCTGAATTCAACGCTGCAATTCTGAACTTCCTGAACGGGCTGGTCATCCCCACTAAAAATGATGGTGTTCAAAAATAGAGTTTTCCCGGCAAGATATCTGAGGCATTTACGATGAAGAACGGATGGATTAGCGACGCACAGATCAGGTCGATCCTGAAGCAGGCGGCGTGCCGGTGTTGGGGCCTTGCCGGTCGCAGGGGATGCCCCCCGGAGTGCGTCAGCTAAAGGGCTCTTGCGTCGGGTCTGATGATGCGTGGCCCGATTTTGGGTCGGTTTTCGCGATGCGCAGCTTTGGTCGACCGCTATTCATGCTGGCTACGGGTTGATCCGGCGCAACGGCCAGAGTCGGCGCCTGTTGGGGGCGAGGGTCTTCATCCCGATTTTGGCCTTGGCCCGAACCAAGCCGATGGGGCGCATCAGCAGGTGATCCACCGCTTGGCTGTCGTCTTGCGCCGCAATGTTCCGAGAGGGGCTGACGTGATAGCACCGGATCAGCTTGTGCACGCGGCCCACATTCACGTGGTTTTTATCCGTGTCAAAACAGACGCCGTTGATGCATGGATGCTTGCAATGATGGATCGCGGCTTGGGCCTTGTTCCAGACAATCCAGTCGGTGAAAACCAACATGAACTCAAAAAGTTGCAGATGGCGCGCATGGGCTTGGTCAAGAACCGCACCCGCTTGATGAACCGAGTGAACGCGCACACTCTCGCCTTCAAATGCCGCCAGACAAAAGCACAACTGGCCCAAGTACCCCAGCCGCGTCCGTGCCCGCGTCCGTGCCCGTGATATCTTGCGCACGATACAGGGCATCGGCGAGGTCGCAGCCGTTGCAATTCTGGTAGGGCGACATTGGGGCCGAACGAAATACCACGGGCTGGCCACCCTTGGATCGACTCTTTGGAATGCGTCCGCTCACAGGGCCAATGCCAGTCTGCACCGGTCGGGCAAGCCTGCATCCGCAAGCCAGATCGGATGGTTCGGGATCGAGGTGTTGGCAAGGGCGGGCAATCGCGCTGCACGGGCTGATCCGTCGGGACAATGGATCGACCGGGTTCACAATAGCAAACCGCCCAAGTGGATCACGCTGGATATGGATCGCGGGGGGGCCCGACCCACAGCGCGCGGGGGGCACGACCTGGAACGGGCGTTTCGGCTGCACGTGCTATTACCTTCCAATTGGCAAAGGGTCGCTGTAGGTGTTGATGTCTCAATGGCGTCCACGCAGCCATCCAACGGCTTGGTGCGCCTTCTGGTGCTGCGGGACGGTTCCAGTGAAAAAACTGAACGAAAATGGCTTGATGGTCTGTCCATGCGAATGTTGATCAGCCCAAAATCGGGATCAACCCTGCCGTCGAGACCAGAAATTTGCTTAGCGCGCGCCGGATAGGCCGGCCACCGGACCAGCGCACGCAAAGGGTTAGATTGGCGCCCTAAGCAGCGGCAACATGCCGGAGAACACGTTCTACTTGGGGAATGTCGGCTTAACGCGCATGCC
The DNA here is from genome assembly GCA_047629975.1 of Paracoccaceae bacterium. Classification (GTDB taxonomy): domain Bacteria; phylum Pseudomonadota; class Alphaproteobacteria; order Rhodobacterales; family Rhodobacteraceae; genus JBLHUT01. The sequence goes on along the minus strand of JBLHUT010000015.1, from coordinate 2,432 downwards.
CCGAACCTAAATGTATCTAAATGAATGGACTAAAAGATGAAAAATCGAAAGCTTGGAGCAGTTGTTTTCGCATTGAGCAACGCATGCTTCGCTTTATCTGCTCACGCCGAATTCGGGGCGATCGCCTACAGTGTCGAGACCGGGTCTTATGGTGTAGCCACTGGATACACCTATCAGGAGGCCGCTGAACTTGATGCCCATGACACGTGCTATGAAAACGGTGCTCCAGATTGCAATGTTGTGGTTTGGTGGCGCAACGCATGTGGCGCATTGGCACTGAGTGACAATGGAGTCTACGGGTCAGCTTGGAGTGCTTCGCTTGATGCAGCACACCAAGCCGCCATTTCCTACTGCGTTTTCGAAGGTGGCGAGGCTTGCTATCTTGAAATCAGTGAATGCTCATTCGACTGATCGCTCAGTTCGATGGCAGAGGCAATAATGAAGCCATTTAAATGCGGACCTCGGCGCCACCGCAGCAAAAGACCAATTTATTTAAGGTCTTTCGATGCGCGGAGCGCGTCGTTCCCGGGGACGGCACTGGCGGTGCTTGGCTTGCGTGGTTGGACATTCTTGCAGGGGTTTGGGGCATCTTGGACTTGATCCAGTGGATCAAGTCAGCCCTGCGGGGAGACCGCATTCGCACCGCGGTCAGCGATCGCGTTGTGGCATCTACGCGTGTCGTGTGCGCCATCCATCGCCCAATATGCAATCTGCCGAGAGGGGAGCGGTCACGCTGCCAATCTTTTGATCGCGTGGGCTAAGCCCCATACACAGAGTTTAGGATACTCCCCATCATTGATGAACTGGGCTTTGTCCAACTCAGTAAAACTGGCGCTGAACTGCTGTTCGAGCTAATCTCGCAGCGTTACGAATGCGGCTCTACGCTCATCACAAGCAATCTGCCGTTCGAAGAGTGGACGGAAACCTTCGGCTCTGAACGCTCGACCGGCGCACTGCTGGATAGGCTCACTCACCACGTGAACATCCTCGAGATGAACGGCGAAAGCTACCGCCTCAATCAAAGTCGTTCACGCATGAAACCCAGCAAACAGTAATCCCAAAAGAATTGGCCTGGCGACCAATGCGCCTTGGAACGTGCTTGCTATATGGGGACCACATGCTCCAAGGCGTTCGCACCCAAATGGCCTACTTTTGCTCCGCCCCAACGGAAGGTTTTTACGCAGCCGTTGACACTTGTAGATCGGTGCGGTCGGTTTGCTCATGTCCACCAGCCACCGCACTGGATTCACCACATGAATCCCTCACACGATTTGTGAAACAGAGCCTCGATACATAATCAAGCAAAGCTGGGTGCTGCCGCAAGACAGTTCAACGAGCGACCTCGAAAGACGCTGGGATATGATTTCCCGCTGAGCGTTTAAATGCATGTGTCGCGTCGATCCATTGAGACCGCCACCCTGTGCTGCCGTTCATACTTGTGATCCAATCCAAGGCTTTGAGACTTTGAAATTCGCAGGTCTGTTACATGCTGTGGCAGAAGGTTAGTGACCGTGGATATCTTCGCCGAGCGCCATCATCAGATGATGTTCCCGATGATGATCCTGACTTGCCATCAATCCGAAAAATCCAAGGCCCTTGATACGTGCGACGACTAGAGGGTTGTCGCTGGTCACACGTAGCTCGATACCTCCTGCTGTATCCGACGCCACAACAGTCCAGCGATCATCTCGGGCAAGTTGTGCCGCATGGGCTGGGACCATACGCCGGAGAGTAGCTATCGTTTTTGCATTACCAGTGGCGATGGCAGTGATACCATCCGGCAAGTTGGTTTCTGAAACTACCGTGTCCGATATTAGCCGGTCCATATCGACCAAGTGTGCCCGCAGACCAGTCAGATCAACTTTGGACCAATCCGTATCAGGATCGGCCTCCATCACTCGCACGACCTCTGAGAGAGCCGCAAAGGCCCCTTGGCCGGGCTCTGACAATACGGGAGTTCCTGCCAACTGAACCTGCCCGTGAGTTGAATGATCCATCCCATCAACGTGTCCGGTGTTACTGGTCTGCGAGAACGCGAATGAAACTCCACCAATCAAAGCCGCAACAGTCAAAATGATTTTCGCTCGCATGTTCTTTCATCTCCTCAAATTACGTTCGCAGGCTATCCGAAGCACGTTCTCTAACATATGATCTCTATCATGTCAGACTGGATTCACATCTTTGACGGTGCGCCTGCCCGCGAAATTGCAAAAGGCGCAGCCGTGTTCCGCCGGGAAGACCCGGTGCATAACATGTATCTGGTTCAATCTGGCACGGTTGCGCTGGAGCGTCCGATGACGAATGGCCTGCTGCTAACCATGCATTGAGCAGCTGCACTTGAGTGGTCCAATTTGAAAGTTAGTGCATGACTGGCCTTTGGTCCACCGGGATGTTTGCTTCCGGCGCAGGTGGGCGATAGCCCAATGCACTGT
>JBLHUT010000014.1:0-25677 GCA_047629975.1 Paracoccaceae bacterium | reverse complement strand
CGGTGGTGGCTGACAGCATCGCAGAGTATCCCGGCCCGTTGGCCGGTGTTCTGGCGGGGCTGGATCATGCCGCGACAGTGGGTGCCAGCCATGTGATTTCAGCGGCCGCCGACACGCCGTTTTTTCCGCGCGATCTGGCGGGGCGACTGGCCGAAGGGGCCGTGACCCAAGCCCATCCGGTTGCCCTTGCCGCGACCCACGAAGAGGGCCGCACGATGCGTCACCCGACGTTCGGGCTGTGGCCTGTTGCCTTGCGCGAAGACCTGCGCGCGGCACTGAACGACGGGTTGCGCAAGGTGGTTTTGTGGACAGACCAGCACGGTGCGGCGCAGGTGGTGTTCCCGGCGGGCACATTTTTCAACATCAACACACCAGAGGATCTGGCGGCGGCCCACGCGCGGCTTGAAGAGGATGCAACATGAGGGTTTTTGGCGTCACCGGATGGAAAAACGCAGGAAAGACGGGCCTGATGGAACGGCTCGTGACCGAGATCACGGGGCGCGGCATCACGGTCTCCACGCTCAAGCATGCCCACCACACATTTGACGTGGATCATCCGGGCAAAGACAGCCACCGCCACCGGACGGCGGGCGCCACCGAGGTGCTTTTGTCCTCGGGCAAGCGGTGGGCGTTGATGCACGAGTTGCGCGACACCGACGAGCCGCCCCTGACCGAGCTGTTGACCAAACTTGCACCGGTCGATCTGATCCTGATCGAAGGCTACAAGACCGGCACACATCCAAAGATCGAGGCATGGCGCGCCGAGACGAAAAATCCGCTGATCGCGCCGGGCGACCCGACGATCCTTGCGGTTGCTTCCGACGAGCCGCTAGACACAGATCGCCGGTTGTTTGATTTGAACGACACCGTTGCGATTGCTGATTTTATCCTTGCCGAGGTCGGGCTGTGACAGACTTTGACAGCTTTGTCATGGTCGATTGGTCGGCCCGTTCAAAGCCCTCACCGGCCAAACCCGCGGCGGATGCGATCTGGATCGCGCAAGACGCGCAGGTCGCTTATCACCGCACACGCGCGGCCGCCGAAGACGCGCTTGTTCCGGCATTGAAACAGGCGGTGGCACGGGGCCAGCGGGTGCTGTTGGGGCTCGATTTCGCGCTGGGCTATCCGGCAGGTTTTGCCAGCGCCTTGACGGGCGAAGCAAAGGCCGGCGCCATCTGGAAATGGATGGATGCGCACATCACCGACGGGCCGGACAACGCAAATAACCGGTTCGAGGTCGCACAAGCGATCAACGCCACCTTCGCCGGTGTCGGGCCGTTCTGGGGGCGGGTCAAGACGCGTCAGGATCTGCCTGATCTGCCGTGGGGGACCACTGCGCGGGGTGGTTTCGGCCTGGCCGAGCGGCGTGCCGCCGATGCGACGGCCGCAGGTGCAAAGCCGGTCTGGCAATTGCTGGGCAACGGGGCGGTCGGCTCGCAGGTCTTGATGGGGCTGCCGATGCTGCACCGTTTGAAGCAGGCCTTTGGCGACGATCTGTCCGTTTGGCCGTTCGAGGATCACACCGCCGCGATCACCGTGGTCGAGATTTACCCGAACCTGATAAATTCTGTTGTGGCCGGTGTTGAAGGCATCAAAGACGCCGTGCAGGTGCGCCTGATGGCGGGGGCATTTGCCGAAATGCAGGCGCGTGGCGGGCTTGCGGCCGCATTTGCCGCGGCACCTGATCGTGAAGAAATCCGCGAAGAGGGCTGGATCCTTGGGCTTGGTGTCGAAGAGTTGCTTGTGGGGGCCGCGCGTGCGGTCGCGCATCCTGATCTACAGCCGCCGCGTTTGAAGAATGATTGTTTTGCCCTGCCGCCGGGCGTGAACTGGACCCCTGTGGACCAAGCCTTGGAAATGCTGCGCGCGGCTTTGTCGCCTGTGGTTGTCTCGCAGGACGTTGGCTTGTCCCACGCTGGCGGCAGGCTTCTTGCTGCGCCTGTCACAGCTGCGCGTGCCAACCCGCCAGCGGCGAACACGGCTGTCGACGGGTACGGATTTGCCCATGCCGCAGCTGCGGGTGCGGGGCGGCATGTCCTGCCTTTGCTGGAGGGGCAATCGGCAGCAGGTGCGCCCTATTCGGGCACTGTGCCTTTGGGATGCGCGGTGCGGGTTCTGACCGGCGCAACCTTGCCGTCGGGTGTCGATACGGTCGTACTGCAAGAGGACGTCACGCGCGCCGACGGACGGATCGCCTTTCAGGGACCGGTCAAAATGCGCTCGAACACCCGTCGCGCCGGCGAGGATGTTCAAAGTGGCGACACCCTTTTGAGCAGCGGGCACCGGTTGCGCGCACCTGACCTTGCGCTGTTGGCGGCTGTCGGGTTGCCACAAGTTACAGTGTTCTCGCAGCTTCGCGTCGGTGTTTTATCAACGGGAGACGAGATCGTGGCGCCGGGCCACGCAACCCACGCCCATCAGACCCACGACGCCAATCGCCCGATGCTGTTGGAGCTTGTCGCGCGGTGGAACATGCAAGCGGTCGATCTGGGGCATGTGGGTGATGACAGGGGTGCATTGCGCACGACCTTGAACGCGGCGAGTGAAAAGGTCGATGTTATCTTGACCTCCGGTGGCGCGTCGGCAGGGGATGAAGACCACGTTTCGGCGATCTTGCGCGCCGAGGGTCAACTGACGGCGTGGCGGATCGCGCTAAAGCCCGGTCGCCCGCTGGCCTTGGCGATGTGGCGGGGTATTCCGGTGTTCGGCCTTCCGGGGAATCCGGTTGCGGCACTGGTTTGTGCCCTGATTTTTGCACGGCCCGCGCTTTCGGTTCTGGCGGGTGGTGCATGGCTTGCGCCACAATCCTTTGTTGTGCCGGCTGCGTTCACCAAATCGAAAAAACCGGGGCGGCGTGAATATTTACGCGCCCGACTGACCGCACAGGGCCATGCAGAGCCTTTTGGTTCCGAGGGGTCGGGGCGTATTTCGGGGCTGAGTTGGGCCGACGGGCTGATCGAGTTGGAAGACGGCGCGCGCACGATATCGCAGGGGGATCCGGTACGGTTTTTACCCTATTCGGGGTTTGGCATTTAGGCAGGAGCCTAGTCGAATGTGCCGGCAACCCGCCCTAGCAGCATGAACGCCCGCGCTGTTCGGGTTTCTGACAATGCGATGATCTCTGCGTCATTTGCCATGGTTTCGAATTCGGCAAAGGTCTTGTCGAACTTGCGCAGGAAGTGATGCGCCGTGTCGCGAAACACCGGATCCTGTCGCATCCGTCCGGCTGTCACAGTCAGCGACGTTCGGTCCCGCACGCCCCCGAGGCTGGCGATGGCGCGGCCCCGCTCTCCGTGTGCGAATTTGCGCCAGATTTCGGCTCTGGCACGGTCGGGGCTTAGATCGTCCATGTAAATGCGGTCTTCCGACAACAAGGTCAGCACATCTTGGGACGAGCGGACAAGGCCCGAGACTTTCGGGTCGCGCAGTGCCATTTTTAGGGCGCGAAATCCGACCTTGTCGTCTTCGCTTTCGGGGAAATGCATCGCTCTGATGAAATCCTCTATCGAGATCGGCAGCGCGCTTGCGGCCGTGTCGGGGCCAAGAGCAAGTGACGCCTGCCGTTCCGGGTCCTGCGCTTTGTCAGTGTCTTGACGCGTGACCAAAGGGCGCGGGGCGACGCGAGCGCGGGCATTGGTGGAATCTGTTCCGGCGGCAGTGATCTGTGCCAGAAGTGTCTCGGTGCTGCGCTGGGTTTCGGCAATCTGTTCAAGCCGTTTTTCAAGTGCGCTTATGTGCGTGTCGCGGGGGGGCGATGCTGTGCTTTGCGCGTTGTCGTACGCGCGGTGCACGGCGTCGACCGATGCTTGTAAACGGACGTTTTCGGCCCGGATTATGCGGCTTGATTTCGCGCCGGATGCGCCCACCCAAATCAGGGCGATGGGCATGAAAACCGACAAAAGGGTCATCACAAACACGGATGGGTCAAAGTCGCCCGGAGTTTTCGCCGGTTCCAGAAACAGAAAAAACATAGCTGCCAAAGCAAGCCAAAGGCAGCTCAACGCCAAGGCAATGATTTCAGGTGCGCCAAAGCCCACCGTCTGTACCGGACCTTGATCATGGCCCGGTTTCAGACTCGTCAGATCATTCTTGAGGGCGTTTGTTGGCTTCATGGACCGGCCTTATCCGAGCAAGGGGGCTAGATAAACAGGATGCTCACAACTTCGTAGCTGCGCTGGCCACCCGGCGTGCGCACCTCGACACTGTCACCTTCCTCTTTGCCGATAAGCGCACGGGCGATGGGGGACTTGATGTTCAGTTTGCCTTTTTCAAGGTTGGCCTCGGGTTCTCCGACAATCTGATACGTCTTTTCCTCGTCTGTATCCTCGTCGGCGATTGTGACGGTGGCGCCGAATTTGATGGCGCCTTTCAACTTGGTGGTGTCGATCACTTCGGCGCGTGACAAGGTCCCCTCAAGTTCCTTGACCCTGCCCTCGATGAAGCTCTGCTTTTCGCGCGCGGAGTGATACTCGGCGTTTTCCGACAGATCGCCGTGTTCGCGTGCTTCGGCAATCGCTTTGATGATGGCGGGGCGCTCGATCGACTTGAGTTGCTTCAGCTCCGCATCAAGAAGCGTGTGACCCTGGCGGGTCAGTGGTATCTTTTCCATAGTGTCTGACTTCTTTTTGACGGATTTACCCCGTTGTTAACTCAATCCCAGCCGCAGAAGTCAAGAGGCGGCTTTGTTTTGGGCAGAGCTGGCAGAGGTATGTTTTCGGGGACAGCAGGACCCAGACTGCGGCAAAGTGCCAATGGGATCTGATTGACCTTCTGCGAGGGTGTCCTTTACCAATTCACAAGCCACACTGGTGGACCATGGCACAAGCGAAGAAAAGGGTTTTTGATGTCTCACATCACGCGCGAAACGATGGATTATGATGTTGTAATCGTCGGGGCCGGACCTGCGGGGCTTTCCGCCGCGATTCGCCTCAAGCAACTTGACGCCGATCTACAGGTTGTCGTGCTTGAAAAAGGGTCGGAAGTGGGGGCGCATATCCTGTCGGGTGCCGTTCTTGACCCGTCGGGTATCGATGCACTGATCCCCGATTGGAAGGAAAAAGGCGCGCCGATCACGGTTCCTGTCAAAACTGATAACTTCTACATGCTGGGCGAGGCCGGTAAAATCCGGATTCCGAACCGCCTTATGCCGCCATTGATGAGCAATCACGGCAATTATATCGTCTCGATGGGCAATGTCTGTCGGTGGATGGCTGAACAGGCCGAGGAACTGGGCGTGGAGATATTTCCAGGCATGGCGTGTTCGGAACTGGTTTACGATGATAAAGGTACGCTGACCGGTGTGGTTGCGGGCGAGTTTGGCAAGGCCGCCGACGGAACGCCGGGGCCGGGCTATGAACCGGGTATGGTTTTGACTGGCAAGTATGTCTTTTTGTCCGAAGGGGTGCGCGGCTCGTTGAGCAAGCAGGTTATTGCCAAGTACGCTCTTGATGCCGATTGTGATGTGCCCAAGTTCGGCCTTGGCATGAAAGAAATCTGGGAGATCGACCCCGCCAAGCATTCCGAAGGCACGGTAACCCACACGATGGGGTGGCCATTGGGGGGCAATGCGGGTGGTGGATCATTCATCTATCATCTTGATAATAATCAGGTCTATGTTGGTTTCGTTGTTCACCTCAACTATGAAAACCCGCATCTGTTTCCCTACATGGAGTTCCAGCGCTTTAAACATCACCCGATGGTTGCCGAGCTGTTGAAGGGTGGAAAGCGCGTGGCTTACGGCGCACGTGCCATCAGCGAAGGTGGCCTTCAGTCGATCCCGCAGGTTGCATTTCCGGGGGGCGCTTTGCTTGGCTGTTCGGCAGGGCTTGTGAATGTGCCGCGGATTAAGGGCAATCACAATGCGATGCTGTCGGGCATTGCCGCCGCCGAAGCTGCCGTCGAGGCGATGCAGATGGGGCGCGCGGGCGATACATTGCATGCCTATGAGGTGGCGCTGCGCACGGGGGCGATCGGCAAGGACCTCAAGCAGGTCCGCAACGTTAAACCGTTGTGGTCACGCTTCGGTTTGTTGACGTCGCTCACGGTGGGCGGTTTGGACATGTGGATGAACAATCTGTTCGGGGTGTCGTTTCTGGGGACGCTCAAGCACGGTAAATCCGATGCCGCCTCTACCGGTATGGCTGCAAAGTACGAACCGATCGTCTATCCCAAGCCCGATGGCGTGCTGTCTTTTGACCGGCTTACGAACGTCAGCTTTTCAATGACGAATCACGAGGAAAGCCAACCGGTGCACCTGCAACTGGCTGATCCGAACGTACCGGTCGAGGTTGACTACATCACCTACGGTGGCCCGTCCGAGCGGTATTGTCCGGCGGGGGTTTACGAGTTCATCAAGGAAACCGGTAAGCCCACACGGTTTGTCATCAACTTCCAGAACTGCGTCCATTGCAAAACCTGTGACATCAAGGATCCGGGGCAAAACATCACTTGGGCCGTCCCACAAGGCGGCGATGGCCCCAATTATCCGAATATGTGACCGGTTTTCCGGGGGGCCGGATGTGTGGTTATGAAAAAGTGATCAAAGCGGTGTCAAAGGCTGCGCGGGGTTAATTGCGCTTAAGGCAAAGCAAGGCTAGGCTTGTTGACAGATTTAAAGTCAAAGGAGCCTGCCTTGCGCCGATTTTTCCGGACCGCCTCGATTGTCACTGCTGTATCTCTCGGGGCGCTGCAAGCGGTGCCTGCTTTGGCAGAGGATCGCGGTCTTGCGGGGTCTTACCTTGCTGCGCGTCAAGCAAGTATGTTTAACGATTACAAAGCGGCCTCTGGTTATTTCCTGACGGCGTTGCGGCGGGACGGGCGCAACCCCGCGCTTTTGGAAAGTGCGATCCTGTCGTTGACGAACCTTGGCCGGATGGAACGGGCTGTTCCCATCGCACGACAAATGGAAACTTATGGCATCAATAGCCAGATCGCGCAGATGATCCTGCTGGCTGATCAGCTGAAAACCGGCCAATTCAAGGCGGCACTTGATGATTTGGCGGCTGGCCGCAGCGTCGGGCCATTGGTGGACGGACTTGTCAAGGCGTGGGGGCTTATGGCGTTGGAGGACACGGTCGGGGCCATGGCCGCCTTTGACGAAGCCGCACAGGCCACGGGGCTGCAAGCATTCGGAATGTATCACAAGGCCCTTGCGCTGGCGATGTCCGGTGACTTCGAGGGCGCCGACCGCATCATGTTCTCAGAGGCGCGGGGTCCGTTGCGGATGAGCCGGCGCGGGGTTTACGCCAGTGCGCAGGTTCTGAGCCAACTGGACAGAAACGAGGATGCCGCCGAGTTGATCCGGGTGAGTTTCGGCAACGATCTGGATCTTAGCCTGAGTGATCTTTTGGCGCGTCTGGAAGCGGGTGAAAAATTGCCATTCAGCTTCGTGCAGACCCCGACCGAAGGGCTTGCAGAGATATTTTACACCGTTGCGGGCGCGTTACGCGGAGAGGCGTCGGGCGGTTACACGCTGATGTATTCCCGCATTGCCGAACAATTGCGCCCCGATCATACCGATGCGATCTTGCTGACGGCGGCTTTGCTTGAGGCGCAGGATCAATATGAATTGGCCACCGAGGCATATGACCGTGTGTCGCGGGATGATCCGGCCTTTCATTCCGCCGAACTGGGACGCGCCGAGGCACTGCGCCGGTCGGGCGATTTCGAGGCCGCAACCGAGGTCTTGCAACAATTGACCGAGACCCACGGATCGCTTCCTGTTGTGTTTGTGACCCTTGGGGATATCCTGCGCCAGCGTGAACTTTATGAAGCCTCGACAGAGGCTTACGACAAAGCAGTTGCCTTGTTTGACGCCCCGCGTGCCGAGCAATGGATCGTCTATTACGCGCGCGGCATCACCCATGAGCGTCGCCAGCAATGGGATCAGGCCGAGGCCGATTTTCGCAATGCGCTTGTGCTTCAACCGGGGCAGCCGCAGGTGCTCAATTACCTTGGCTATTCATTTGTCGAGCGTGGGGTCAACTTTGACGAGGCGCTGGCGATGATTGAACAGGCCGTCGCGGGACAGCCCGATAGCGGCTATATCACGGATAGTCTGGGTTGGGTTTTGTATCGTTTGGGGCGCTATTCCGAGGCCGTGGGCCATATGGAGCGGGCAGCCGAGTTGATGCCGGTGGACTCTATCGTCAATGACCATCTTGGTGACGTCTATTGGGCCGTTGGACGGCATACCGAGGCGCGGTTCCAATGGCACCGTGCGCTCTCGTTCGATCCCGAGGAAGCAGAGGCGGAGCGTATTCGCCGCAAGCTTGAGGTTGGGCTGGATGTTGTGCTGCAAGAGGCCGGCGAGCCGCCGCTTGATGTGGCCTCGACAGACGACGGCTAATCCGGACAGGCAGGGCCAATGAAGACTACGCGCGGATTTGCTCCGGCAAAAATAAACCTGACGCTGCATGTTACGGGGCAACGGGCTGATGGATACCATTTGCTCGATAGCCTTGTGGCGTTTGCCTCTGTTGGAGATATTATTTCGGCGCAGGTGGCGCCCGCGCTGTTTCTGGATGTGGCAGGGCCATTCGCAAGCGGCGTTCCGACTGACCACAGCAATCTGGTCCTGAAGGCTGCGACGCTTCTGGCGCGGGGGCAGAAACGCGGCGCGCACCTTGTGCTTGAAAAGTGTTTGCCGCCATCGTCGGGGATCGGGGGCGGCTCGGCGGATGCTGCGGCGACTTTGCGCGTGCTGGCTGATTTGTGGCACCTTGATCTGCCCTCGCAAGAGGCCATTCTGGCGCTTGGGGCCGATGTGCCGGTGTGTTTGCGCGAGCGTGCCACGCGCATGGCGGGCATCGGAGACGTTCTGTCCGACGTGGCCGCCTTGCCGGATGTGCCGATCGTGTTGATCAACCCGCGGGTGGAGGTGCCGACGCCACAGGTTTTTGCGCGCCTCACCCGAAAATCCCACGCCGCGATGCCGGACGTGATCCCGACCTTTTCCGACACGCCGGATTTGGTGGGATGGCTTGCACAGCATCGCAACGACCTTCAGCCACCGGCGATTTCGCTACAGCCCGTTATCGGCGACGTCCTTGTTCGGCTGGCCGCGTCGCAGGGGTGCCTTTTGTCGCGTATGTCAGGGTCGGGCGCCACATGCTTCGGGGTGTTTGCCTCTCAACAGATCGCCGCGCAGGCCGCCCAAGTGCTGCAGGCGCAAAATCCTGACTGGTGGGTGGCGCAGGCGATACTGTCTTGAACCCAAGACCTGCTTTTAGACTGAAACGGCGCTGAGGACTTCGGCCTTGTCCAGCGTCTTTTTGGCACCGGACAACACAACCGATCCACGCTTGAGCACTGTAATTTCATTGGCCAGCCCGTGTGCAAACTCGAAGAATTGCTCGACCAGCAAAATTGCCATCTGCCCTTCGTCACGCAAAAACTCGATCACGCGCCCGATCTGTTGGATGATATTGGGTTGAATACCTTCTGTCGGCTCATCAAGCAGCAGCAATTTTGGCTGTGTGATCAAGGCGCGGGCGATGGCAAGTTGCTGTTGTTGCCCGCCTGACAAATCTCCGCCACGTCGTCCGGTCATGTCTTTAAGGACTGGAAACAGCTCATAGATCTGCTCGGGAACCAGACGGTCCTTAGTCTCAAGGCAGGCAAACCCTGTTTCAAGGTTCTCGCGAACGGTCATGAGCGGAAAGATATCACGCCCCTGCGGCACATAGGCCACGCCCTTTTGCGCCAGAACATGTGCTGGCAAGCGCCCGATTTTCTCGCCGTTCAGGCGCATGTCACCGCTGCTGCGGTGGTGCGCCCCGGCGATCGCCTTCAACAGCGAGGTTTTTCCCACACCGTTGGTTCCCATCAGGCAGGTTACATTCCCGACTTCGGCGTGCAGGTCGACGTCATACAGAATTTGCGACTGACCGTAGTGCAGGGTAAGTTTTTTGATTTCCAGCATGGTTCAGCGCCCCAGATACACGTCGATTACATCCTGGTTCTTGGTGACATGGGCAAGTGAGCCCTCGGCCAAAACCGCGCCTTCGTGCAACACCGTGACCTTACAATTCAGCTTTTCGACAAAATCCATGTCATGCTCCACAACAATTACCGCGCGTGTTCTGGCGGCGTCCCGCAGGATGGCGACCGTTTGGTCGCGCTCTGCCGGGGTCATGCCGGCAGCGGGTTCGTCAACAAGCAACAGTTGCGGATCCTGCGCCAGCAACATGCCGATTTCCAGCCATTGCTTTTGGCCGTGGCTCAATTCACCGGCCTTACGGTGAAGTGCGTCGCTCAGGTTGATTTGCTTGGCCAGAGCCTCGATTCGCGCCGCCCCTGAGGGGGTCTTTTTGTAAAACAGAACAGACCACGGTGCCCGCGGGTTTTTTAGCGCCATGGCAAGGTTCTCCCGAACGGTCTGATCCTCGAACACGGTGGGGCGTTGGAACTTGCGGCCAATCCCCGCCCGCGCAATTTGGCTCTCTGACATTTTGAGCAGCGATTGAAGTCTTTCACCCCAAAGGATGCGCCCTTCGTCGGGGCGCGTTTTGCCGGTAACAACGTCCATAAAGGTTGTTTTGCCTGCCCCGTTTGGCCCGATAATCGCACGCATCTCTGCTGGACCGATCTGGAACGACAGGTTGTTGATGGCGCGAAACCCGTCGAACGACACGGTGACGCCCGACACTTCAAGAAGCATGCTCATCGTTGTTCCTTTTCCAGCAAAGAGCCGTCATCAGGGCCAAGATGCGCGCCGTGCCGGTTGGCCGGCTCGGGGTTGCGGATCAGCAGATCAACAAGCCCGCCAATCCCCTTGGGTGCGAACAGCGTGACGCCGACAAACGACAGCCCTAGCAGGACAAGCCACCAGTCGGTCCACAAAATGGTGTAAAATCCGAGCGGTATGTTTGGTGCGCCGCCTCCGGTGAACCAGCTGGACAAAAGCGACACAAAGGCCGCCCCGATGACGGCACCGTAAATTCGACCGCGCCCGCCGATTGCCACCCAGACTGCCAGATAAATCGAGGCAATGGGTGCGACCTCGGCAGGGTTGATGATACCCGCCTGCGGATAATAAAGCGCCCCTGCGATGGCCGCAATAATCGCAGTGAGGGTAAAGATGAACAGCTTGTAACCCTCGACGTTATAGCCAAGGAACCGCACGCGGGCCTCGTCGTCGCGAATGCCGCGCACGACCGAACCGAACTTGCCCGAAATGACCCAGGCCGCCAACAGATAGCCAAGGCCAAGCGCCAGTGCCGAAGCCCAGAACAACCACAGTGACACCACCGATTGCGGCAGATCGGTGAGTCCGGGGATATTTTGCAGGCCGGACAGGCCGTTGTTACCGCGCAACCCGCTGTCGTTCTGGAACAGGTACAGCGACAGGGCAAGGGTCATGGCCTGCGTCAGGATCGACAGATAAACGCCCGTCACCCGACTGCGAAATGCCAACCAGCCGAACACAAGCGCCAAAAGCCCCGGTACCAGAACCACAAGAGCAAGCTGTGCGCCCAGACTGTCGGCAAAATACCAGATAACCGGAATTTCCGCCCCGCCCACGACGCCAAATATCTGTGTGCCGATCGCCTCCTGAATTTCAAGAGGTGTGGCGGGAAGGGTCACGTTCTCCATGCTTGCGGCAACAATATCTTTTGTGCGTTCGTACATCAGCCACATGCCGATCATGTACCCGCCCAGCCCGAAAAACGCGAAGTGACCCAAGCTGAGAATGCCGCAATATCCCCAGACAAGGTCCATCGCGATGGCAATCAGGCACAGACACAGTGTTTTCCCGAGTGTTTTGACAAAGCTGGTCGAGACAAGCCCGTTCCCCATCGCCTCGGAGGTCAGGGTGATCCCGAGTGTGAAGACCGCAAGGGCCGCAATAAAGATCAGCACCGACGGGTTATTGGCAAAGAACGATCGGGTCATAGAATCCTCGCAAGAGGCGCGCGTAGGCACGGCCCCGATGGTGGTGTGGTGTTGTGGCGAGGTTTGGTCATGATCAGTCTCCTGCCGCGCGGCCTTTGAGCGCAAAAATGCCCTTGGGTCGGAACTGGATGAAGATGATGATAAAAATGATCATATAGGTTTGTGCGGCCAGCGTGTTCGAGGGATTGAAGAACTCGATCCCCTTTTGCAGGAACCCGATCATGGTGGCCCCCAGCAATGTGCCCCAGATGTTCCCGACACCTCCGACCACGACGGTCATGAAGGATTGCACGATATAATCGGCCCCTAGCTCTGATGTAACCTTGGCATAAAGGCCGATTGCCACCCCTGCGATGCCGGCGATGCCCGAGCCAAGGCCGAAGGTCAGCATGTTGATCCGGTCGGGATTAATGCCCATCGAGGCCGCCATCCGCGGGTTCTGGGTCACGGCGCGGACCTCCAGCCCCAGACGGGTGCGCTTGAGGATAAACAGCAACAGGAACAGAAAAATCAGGCCAAGAAAGAAAATCGCGATACGGATGTAACTGATCGACACAACATCGTTCATCACCCAAGCCCCGTCGAGCCACCCGGGAGAGGTCAGAGGCCGCGCTTGTGTACCAAAGATGTTCTTGGCCAGCTGCTGAAGGGCAATCGAAATTCCGAATGTGGCAAGCAGGGTTTCAAGCGGGCGGTTATAAAGCCAGCGGATAACCAGACGCTCCATTGCGACGCCTGCTCCGAATGTTACCGCAAAGGCCAATGGCAAGGCGACGAGAAGCGAGAGGGTGTAGTCGGGGATAAATAGTTGCACAACATAACCGGTATAGGCGCCCATCATGATGAACTCGCCATGGGCCATGTTGATGACCCCCATGACACCGAATGTAATGGCCAGCCCGATTGCCGCCAGAAAATAGATCGACGCCAATGACAACCCGTCAAGAGCAAGGTCGAGGGTCTGATAGGCGGCAACCTTTGTGTTGATTTTCTTGAGAGTCGCCAGTGCCGCATCGGTCACCGCAACAGAGGGCTCGTCATAGATATCAAAGAAATTAAAATCTTTGATAGACACAGTTTTGTGCGTCTCGTTAACCTGTGTCGGTGCCACGCCGCGGGCTGACAGACGGGTATAAGCGAGATCGCGCGCGGCCTCGGTATCTAGCCGGGCAACCTCTACGCCACCGGTCATCCCGTCGTTGATGTTGGCAATCAGAGCGGCATTACGGTCGGCTCTCGAGACGGGCGCGGGAGCAAGTTTGGCCGCGACAAGAATGGCATAGGCCTCTTCTTGCGAGAATTCGGGACTGCCCGGCTTTAGTGTGTCGGCGATGTTCCATGTTGCTGGCACGTCGTCCACAACTTTGTGCGCAACACGTTTGACCGACAGCATCGGGTTCAGCGCGGCACGGGTTTCAACGCTCAGATATTCCGAAAGAGCGGAAATCGCTGTGACGCGGGCTGCTTCGCTTTTGTCGAAACGCGCCGTCAGCAGCCGCTCTAGCACAATCTTGCGGGCTTTGAGCGTCGGGTCAGGCTCGTTGTCGATGGCCCCGCGCAAAGCTGGCAACTGGGAGGCATCCGGATCGCGCTCGATTGCTTCGAGGGCAGACGTGCGGCGGGCGGGGTCGCGCGCACTAAGTTGAAATTGCACAAGCGCGACGGCAATCACGCCGCGGACGCCACTGTTGGGCCTAAGCTGTTTCAGGGCCCGCTTTTCAGTGCTCCCGACGACCTCGCCCGAGGTGATGTCAATCAATTGGTAGGTCTTGTCGTCCGGTGTCGCGACAAAAAAGAACAGGCCGTCGTCCTTGCGTTGCCACACCTCTTTTTCGCGCCACTTTTCCAGAAACACAGGAGCTTCATCAGAGCCGTTCGCAATGATGGCTGTCAAAGCATCGTCGATCGTCTTTCGCGAGGCATTTGAGATAGCCGACTGGTTTTCCTGAAGCACGTCCTGAAGGGACTGGGTGTAACCCGGCGTCGCGACGCATACCGACAGCAAAAGGCAGATGGCGGCAATACAACGAAACATAAAGATATAGTCCTTGGGTCGCAGCAAACGGTGCGGTGGAGGATGCCGGAGGGCTGGACAGGTGCCAGCCCCCCAAGCTTGATGAATTAGTAGTTGGACTTGATCTGGACACAAGTGTTTGTGGTGGTGTTGTACATACCGCAACCAAGGTCTTTCCAGTCAGACGTCAGAACAGCCGATTCAGGCAGGAAGTCTGTCCAGGCATCGCCGGGAACTTCTGTGGTCTGGCTGATGATGTCGAACTGGCCTTCTGCGGTGATCTCACCGATCAGAACAGGTTTGGCAAGGTGATGGTTTGGCAGCATGACGGCTGTGCCACCGGTCAGGTTCGGGAATTCCTGACCGTACATTGCGGCGCGCACGGCATCAACATCGGTGGTTCCGGCGGCTGTTGCGGCATTCACCCACATGTTGAAGCCGATGTAGTGGGCCTCCATCGGGTCGTTGGTGACGCGGTCTTCGCCCATTTTCGCTTTCCACGCGTCGATGAACGCGGTGTTTGCATCGGATTCCGCAGACTGGAAATAGTTCCATGCCGCGAGGTGACCAACAAGACCGGCCGTATCAAAGCCCGAAAGCTCTTCTTCACCCACCGAGAACGCCACGACGGGAATATCGTCAGCAGAAACGCCGGCTGCGGAAAGTTCTTTGTAAAAACCGATGTTGGCATCGCCGTTGATCGTCGAGATCACACCGACCTTTTTGCCGTCTGCCCCCAGTGCGACAACGTCGGCCACGATCTTGGACCAGTCAGAATGGCCAAAAGGCGTGTAGTTTACAAAGATATCCTCGGTCGCGATGCCCTTTGAGACCAGATAGCTTTCAAGGATGTTGTTGGTCGTACGCGGGTACACGTAATCGGTTCCAAGCAGCGCGAATTTCTCGACACCCAGCTCTTCGAGGTAATAATCAGTGGCCGGGATCGCCTGCTGGTTGGGGGCCGCGCCGGTGTAGAAAACGTTCTTCGAGCTTTCCTCGCCCTCGTACTGCACGGGGTAAAACAGCAGGCCGTTCAGTTCTTCGATGACGGGCAGTACGGATTTGCGTGACACCGAGGTCCAGTTGCCAAATATAACGTCAACGTCGTGCACCGTCAGCAACTCGCGGGCTTTCTCGGCAAACAGCGGCCAATCCGACGCAGGATCCACGACGACGGGAACAAGCATTTCACCCAAAAGGCCGCCCTTTGCGTTCTGCTCTTCGATCAGCAGAAGCATTGTGTCCTTGAGCGTGGTTTCGGAGATGGCCATCGTGCCGGAGAGCGAGTGCAAGATGCCGACTTTAATTTCGGCAGCCGCCGCGGAGGCCAGAACCGCCGTGACAGCAGCCGTGGAGAGGAGCGTTTTCATCATGTTTTTAGTCCCTGTGAACAATCGTAAAAATTCAATGCGTTGTTGGACGCGCAGTTCACGGTGTAAAATTGCAGAGGTGTTGCTGTCTGCATATAAAAATGAGATATTGTTGTGCAAAATACGCACAACCAGGTCGGATCAACGATGAAGCATCTTCAAATTTATCATGCATTCAAGTTGATTGTCCGTGAAGGGTCCATTCGCAAAGCATCTGAAATAATGGGTATTTCTGCCTCTTCGCTCAATCGGCAGATTTCTGCCTTTGAGGCAGAGCTGAACGCAGAGTTGTTTGATCGCAAGGCAACTGGCGTTCGGCTCACTGTTGCTGGTGAAATATACTATCGCCAGTTTATTGAGCACATTGCGCGTCTTGAGGGCGCAAGAAAAACTGTTGTCGAGCTTCAAGGCGGCTCTGTCGGGCTGATCACCGTCGCTGTGACCGGGGAACTTGTTCAGGGATTCTTGCCCTCTCAAATCCAGCAGTACCGACAGATGTTCCCGGGGGTACGGTTTAAGTTGGTGCCGGTTTTGCGGGGCAATGTTGATGATCTCTTGAACCGGTACGAGGCTGATATTGCCGTCGTGGTGCAGCCTGAAATGACTGGAAAGAGCGAGGTCTTGTGTATTGCCGATATGGCGGTCTGCGCGCTTCGGGCGCACAAGGAGCCGGTTCGGTTGCAGGACTTCGTGACTGACGAGCTCATTCTTCCTGACCCGTCCTTGGGGGTGCGTGTTGTGCTTGATCTGTTTGCCAGACGTCGCCGTTTGACCCTCCGGGCAGCCGTGGAAAGTACGGTCCGTATTCCCTCTGTGCTGATGAGCCCGACCGCGCTTCAGTTCTGGTTGCGCGAGGATGTGTGCGATCACACGCCGGTACAATCTTTGGCGCATTTGGGTAATCCGACCGCGCGTGTGGCTGTTGTTCAACGGGGCGGTCACAGTCTCTCCATTGCTGCAACCCGCTTTGTGTCTTTGCTGAGCCGGAATTTCGAGCAGATCGGCGTTTCAGGCCAGTAACAGCGTTGTACCTTCGGTCGGCATTGCGATCGTCGGTTGCTGCGGCGCGCACAGCCGGGGCTTGCCCCGGCTGCCATGCCCAACAGATCGTTTGTGCCCCTTGGGGCGCAGGGCGATCTGGCGGGAGTGGTGCTTGGCCCCTTTACGCCTTGGGCAGAATTGGCGCGGCACGGTCCAACGAAAGCCGGCTTTCCGAGAACCTCCATGGCCCCCGGACCCCCGGTATGCCCTGCGGAGCGATTTGCAGTTTGCGGGCTTTGACCTGCGGGTCTTCGAAGACCTGATCGATCCGGTTGATCGGTCCTGCCGGTACCGTTGCGGCCTCCAGCGCGGCAAGCAGATCTGTCATGCTCCACGCCCCGATCTTTGCACCCAGTGTCGAGGTAAGTTCGGCTCTGTTGGCTATCCGGTCTTCGTTGGTGGCGAATTTCGGATCATTTGCTGTGTTCTCAAGCCCCAGAACCTTGCACAGGCGACCAAACTGGCCTGCGTTGCCAACAGCGATAATAATATGCCCGTCGTTTGTCGGAAAGACCTGATAGGGCGTCAGGTTAAGATGCGCATTTCCCATTTGTCCCGGCACCTCGCCCGAGGCGAGGTAGTTCATGGCTTGATTGGCCAACAAAGCCGTCGCGCAATCCAGTAGCGAGATATCTATCCGCTCACCGCGCCCGGTTTGGTGTCGTTTCTCGATGGCAGCCAGTATCCCGATGGTCCCGTACAGCCCGGAGACGATATCTGTCACGGCGATACCGAATTTTTGCGGTTCGCGCCCGACCTCTCCGTTGATCGACATAAGTCCGGACATTCCCTGAATCAGAAAATCGTATCCTGCCCGCTTGGCATAGGGGCCGTCTTGTCCGAAGCCTGTAATCGAGCAGTACACAAGACGCGGATTGAGCGCCGAGAGGCTATCATAATCCAGCCCGTATTTTTCCAGCCCTCCGACCTTGAAATTCTCGATGAGAATGTCGGCATCCGCGACCAGGTCGCGCACGATTTTCTGGCCCTCGGGGGTGCGGAAATCTGCAATGACAGAGGTTTTCCCTCGGTTTGTCGAATAGAAATAGGCAGCACTCTTGTCCCCGTCCCGCTCGATAAAGGGCGGGCCCCATTGGCGTGTGTCGTCGCCCTCGGGGGATTCGACTTTGGTGACTTCGGCGCCAAGATCGGACAATGCCTGACCAATCCATGGTCCGGCCAGAACGCGGGCAAGCTCGACGACCTTCAGGCCGGTCAGGGGGGGGGCGGTTTTTTCCATGTTGCGCACCTTGTCAGAACAGATGCTGGCTGACAATCGGGCATGCCTGTTCGGGCGCGTTCGAAATCGGCTGTTAAAATATCTTGTGCAAATACTTGCTAGAAAATCTCCGTGACAGGGCTGCGATTTGATGGTTTAAGCCTCCGCAGACAGGGGCGTCTGGTCTTTTGACCGGTCTGAGAAGCACCCTTTGAACCTGACCCGGATGATACCGGCGGAGGAAGTCGCGTTGACACCTGAAACGACAGGTGCGCAGCCTTTTTTCCGCATGTCCTCCGGTTTGAACACGAGGATTGCGCGATGATACATTTGCCTCCTTCTGCCGGCTTGTTGCGGATGCGCCACGCCGCACCGCTTGTGCAATGTATCACGAACTTTGTGGCAATGAATTTTGCGGCCAACGCCGTGCTGGCTGCGGGGGCCTCGCCTGCGATGGTGCATTCCCATGCCGAGGCAGAAGATTTCGCAGCCCAGTGCGGGGCGCTTACGATCAATATCGGAACGCTGTCACCGGATTGGTGTGTGGGGATGCACGCGGCGGTCGCGGGGGCCAAGGCGCATGGCAAGCCGTGGGTTCTTGATCCCGTTGCCCATTTCGCGACGCCTTATCGTGCTCAGGTGGCGCGCGACCTGCTCTCGCTTGAACCCGATATGGTCCGTGGCAATGCGTCTGAAATCCGTGCCCTCGCAGGACAGCAAAATGCGGGGCGCGGTGTTGATGCAGGCGACAGTGTCAGTCAGGCAGAAGCCGCCGCAAGAGACCTTGCGCAGGCGATATCGGGTGTTGTCATCGTGACGGGTGCTGTGGATTTTGTCACCGACGGGGTCCGTGATGCCCATGTCCACGGCGGTGTGCCGATGATGACAAAGGTTACGGCGATGGGGTGCGCCCTGACAGCGGTAACCGGTGCCTTTGCGGCTGCGATCGACGACCCGTTCGACGCGGCCATTGCGGCGCTGTCGCTTTTTGCCCAAGCGGGCGAGCAGGCCGCGACCCTTGCCAACGGGCCCGGGTCGCTGGCGTGGCAATTTCTGGATGCGCTGTCTGCGATCACACCTGATGCGATGGATGATACCAGAGTGGTGATGACGACATGAGGCGGTGTTTCGACTTGTCGGTTTATCTGGTGCTTGACCCTGTTTTATGCGGCGCGCTGGGCATGGTCGAAACGGCGCGCCGTGCGGCTTCAGGCGGTGTTCGTGTGGTGCAGTTGCGCGACAAGACAGCCAGCACAGCAGAGCGGATTGTGATGGGGCGTGCAATCCGTGCGGTGCTTGCGCCGCAGGTGGCGTTTGTCATGAACGACGATGTGGATGCGGCCATTGCCGTCGGGGCTGATGGCTTGCACATCGGCCAGCGGGATATAACAGCACAGGCAGCCCGCGCCTTGATCGGGCCGGACATGCTTTTGGGGGTGTCTGTGCATACGGTCGCTTTGGCGCGGGGTATCGACGCATCTGTCGTCGATTACGTGGGCGTCGGTCCGGTTTTCGCCACGAACACAAAGGCAGACCACAATCCGGTGATCGGGTTCGAAGGTCTGGCGCGGATCGTGGCCGCGGCCCCTGTGCCGGCTGTCGCCATTGGCGGGGTGGGCGGACGGCATGTCGCACAGATCGTCGCGGCAAAAGCCTCGGGCATGGCGGTTGTCTCGGCCATCTGTGGCCGGCCTGATCCTGAAATGGCAGCACAAGAGTTGTGCACCGCTTTACGAAAGGCACAGAAATGACATTTACCGCACTTTCCATTGCCGGGTCCGACCCTTCGGGCGGCGCGGGCATTCAGGCTGATCTCAAGACATTCTCGGCGCGTGGTGTTTACGGCATGGCGGCGCTGACGGCGTTGACGGCGCAGAACACCACCGGCGTCAGTGGTGTCCATCTGGTGCCGGCGGCCTTTGTTGCCCAACAGATTCACGATGTGTTCGCCGATCTTCCGGTCGGGGCGGTCAAGGTCGGGATGATTGCCGTGGCCGAGATCGCAGAGGCGGTCGCGGCGGTACTGGAGGGCTGTGACAGCCCGATCGTTCTGGATCCGGTCATGATTGCCAAGGGCGGGCATCCGCTTTTGGCGCAGAGTGCTGTTGTGGCGTTGCGCAGGCGGCTGTTGCCACTGGCCGATGTGCTGACCCCGAACCTGCCCGAGGCGGCCGCGCTTCTGGAGCAACCCGTGGCCCACGATCGCGCGACGATGGCCGAGCAGGGCCGTGCCTTGTTGGCGCTTGGCCCCAAGGCGGTCTTGATGAAGGGCGGCCATCTGGAGGCGGACGACAGCCCTGATGCGCTGATCACGCGTGAAGGGGTGACGTGGTATGCGGCGCCGCGAACGGCCACGCAAAACACACACGGCACCGGATGTACCTTGTCGGCGGCGCTTGCGGCAGAGCTGGCAAAGGGGCGGCCTTTGAAAGAAGCGGTCGACATCGCGAAATCCTATCTTGGCGGGGCAATTGCTGCTGCCGACAGCCTGACCCTTGGGGCGGGCCACGGCCCGATCCATCATTTTCACGCTCTTTGGCCGGTGGT
Source organism: Paracoccaceae bacterium (assembly GCA_047629975.1). Lineage (GTDB taxonomy): Bacteria > Pseudomonadota > Alphaproteobacteria > Rhodobacterales > Rhodobacteraceae > JBLHUT01. The sequence goes on along the minus strand of JBLHUT010000014.1, from coordinate 5,591 downwards.
CGATGCGCAAACTCCAAAACGTTAAAAGGAAAATACCTGATGCGCTTGTTAACACTCGCTCTCGCCCTGACGCTGGCAATGCCGGCGATGGCGGCTGACAAGATGACCCTGATGCTGGACTGGTTCGTTAATCCCGACCACGGCCCGATCATAATTGCCGAAGAAAACGGCTATTTCGCCGATGTTAATCTCGAGGTCGAGGTGATTGCCCCTGCCGATCCCTCCGATCCGCCCAAGATGGTTGCGGCGGGGCGTGCCGATCTGGCTGTAAGCTATCAGCCGCAGTTGCATTTGCAGGTCGCCGAAGGTCTGCCACTGGTGCGTGTCGGCACACTTGTCGCGACGCCGCTCAACTGCTTGCTGGTGCTGGCGGACGGGCCGATCAAGACGATTGCCGACCTGAAGGGCAAGCGGATCGGATTTTCCGTGGCCGGTGTCGAAGAGGCATTGTTGAGCGAGATCCTGCGTAAAAACGGCGTGGGGATGGACGAGATCACGCTGGTAAATGTGAACTGGTCGTTGTCGCCTGCGTTGATGTCCGAACAGGTCGAGGCCGTGATCGGCGCGTTCCGTAATTTCGAGCTGAACCAGATGGATATCGAAGGGATCGAGGGCAAGTGCTTTTATCTCGAGGAAGAGGGCCTGCCGGCGTATGACGAGCTGATTTATGTTGCCAATCCCGACACGATGAACCGCGAGATGCTTCAGCGGTTTCTGGCGGCAACCGAGAGGGCCACGCAGTTCATCATCAACCATCCCGAAGAAAGCTGGGAGATTTTTGCCGGTACGTCAAAGGACCTTCAGGACGAGTTGAATGCGCGGGCGTGGGTCGACACCCTGCCGCGGTTCGCCTTGAGGCCGGCGGCGCTTGATTCAGGGCGCTATGCGCGGTTCGAAACCTTTCTGATCGAGGCAGGTCTGGTCGAGGGACGGCGTGCGGTTTCGGATCTGGCGATTGACCTTGGTGCCGAATGAGCGCTGTCGCCCCTGATTACGGGCGCGCCTTTGGTGTTTTGCGGGAAACCGCAGGACCCCATTGGCAGGCCTATGTCCACCATCCCTTTGTCGAAGGGTTAAAGGACGGGACGCTGCCGCGTGCGGCGTTCCTGAATTATCTTGTGCAGGACTACATTTTCCTGATGCACTTTTCGCGGGCGTGGGCGTTGGGTGTGGTCAAGGCAGAGACGCTTGACGAGATGAAGGCCTGTGCCGGAACGGTCGACGCGCTGGTCAATCACGAAATGCAACTGCATGTGGGCATCTGTGCGCAGGCCGATATCACCGAAAGTGATCTTGCGCAGGCGACAGAGGCGACGGCCAACATGGCCTATACCCGTTATGTGATTGATGCGGGTGTCTCGGGTGATTTCACCGATTTGCTGGCGGCGTTGGCGCCGTGTGTGCTGGGATACGGTGAAATCGGCGCGCGTCTGGGGGCTTCGTCGCTGCCGGACGGGCCTTATGCCGACTGGATCGCGACCTATGCCGGCGACGAGTATCAGGCGCTGTGCCACAACGTTGGTGCTTTGCTGGATGCAGCGCTTGTCCGGCGGCTTGGCTCGGCGTTCGAGGACAGCCCGCGCTGGCAAACGCTGGGCGGACGGTTTACGGCGGCAACGCGCCTTGAGGTCGGGTTTTGGGATATGGGGTTTGCGGCACGATGATGCAGGCGCCGGGATTGGTCCTTTCGGGGGCGGCAAGCATTGCAGGTCAACCGCTGTTCGATCCGTTGACAATCGAGATCGCCTCGGGGGGCTGGACATGTTTGTTAGGGCCTTCGGGAGTTGGCAAAACAACGGTTTTGCGTTTTTTGGCGGGGCTTGAAACCGGTGCGATCTTTACGGGCACGATCACGGCATCCGACGGAGAGCCGGTTCCGGCACGGGTTTCCTACATGGCGCAAACCGATCTGTTGCTGCCGTGGCTTGATGTGCGTGGCAATGTGACCCTCGGGGCGCGGCTGCGGGGCCAGACGCCCGATACCGATCGCGCCGAGGCGCTGATTGTGCGTCTCGGGCTGGATCCGCACCGGAGCAAGCGTCCGGCGCAGCTGTCAGGTGGACAGCGCCAGAGGGTCGCGTTGGCGCGCACCTTGATGGAAGAACGCCCTATCGTACTGCTTGACGAGCCTTTTTCCGCGCTTGATGCCCGCCTGCGCGCAGAGATGCAGGAGCTTTTCGCCGCCGAACTATCGGGTGCGACCGTCCTTCTTGTGACCCATGATCCGGCCGAGGCTGCGCGTCTGGGGGACACGATTTATATCCTCGAAGAAGCCGGTTTGCGATTGGTCCCGCCCCCGCCCGGCCCTGCGATCCGGCCGGTTGATGCGCCCGAAACATTGCAGGCACAGGCGCATTTGCTTGGCCTGTTGCGGGCTGTGGGCTGATGGGCGGGCTGTTACGGATATTGGCGGCGACCGGATTGATCCTTGGCCTGTGGCAAGGTGTTATTTTGGCGACCGACCTGCCCTCGTTTCTGCTCCCCAGCCCTGCCAAGGTTGCGGCCACGCTCTGGAACAGTCGCGAGAGTATCGCGTGGCATGCCTCGGTCACGTTGGCAGAGGTCGTCATCGGACTGGCGCTTGGAGCAACGCTGGGTGTGATCACGGCCATTCAGCTCGCGGCTTCGCCGGTGGCGCGGTATCTGCTCAAGCCGATTCTCGTGTTGACCCAAGCACTTCCTGTGTTCGCACTTGCGCCAATTCTTACGCTTTGGCTGGGGTACGGCTTGTGGTCGAAGATCGTGATGGCCGTGTTGATCATTTATTTTCCGGTGGCGTCGGCATTTTTTGACGGGCTGATGCGTACGCCGGCCGGCTGGAACGATCTTGCGCGGACAATGGGTGCAGGACGGTGGCGTTTGCTGTGGCACATCCGCATTCCTGCGGCGATCCCGGCTTTGGCGTCGGGGCTCAGGTTGGCGGCGGTCTATGCACCGATCGGTGCTGTCATCGGCGAGTGGGTCGGGGCCAGTCAGGGGCTCGGGTACCTTATGTTGCTTGCAAACGGACGTGCAAAAACAGATCTCATGTTTGCGGCTCTTCTTGTGCTTGCCGTGCTGACCTTGTTGTTGCACCGGCTTGTTGGCATTGGTTGTGCACGGCTGCAAAACCGTTTCACTTAACGGCCCGAAGGTACCTTGCTCGTGGGTGGGGTCAGCAGCCGATGCAGTCCTGCGTCAGCAGGATTGCCACCCCCAACAGGGCGGGCTGCATCCTTTGGATGTCTGCGCGACCGGCGGGAGGGGCCCTTTGCCGGTTTTGCGCCGCCTTCAAGTGATGCGGGCCCTTGTGCGGTGTGCCTTTCTCGGGTCGGAACGTGGATGGCGCGGCGCAATTGCCTTATCGTGCCGCTCAAAGTGCTTTGGGCTCTCGCAACTTTGCACGGCCTCGCTTATAAGCACGGGCGAACCGCACCGGAGTGACCAATGCCTTCTGAAATACCCTCTGCACTGTCGGGTGCCGACAAAGCCAAATATGTGGCGGCGCGCCATTCTGTAAAATACGTCGAGGACGGAATGCGTGTGGGTCTGGGGACAGGCTCGACAGCTGCATGGATGGTTCGGTGTCTGGGCGAGCGGGTGCGCAACGAAGGACTGTCGATTACGGCTGTGCCGACCTCTGTGGCCACCGCAAATCTTGCCGCCGAGATGGGCATCAAGGTCGTGACGCTGGAGGAGGCCAAATGGCTTGATCTGACCATCGACGGTGCAGATGAATTCGACGATGAAATGACCCTTGTCAAAGGGGGCGGGGGTGCATTGTTGCGTGAAAAAATCGTGGCTACCGCCAGCGACCGGATGGTTGTGATTGCCGATGCTGCAAAGCATGTGAAAACTCTCGGGGCGTTTCCGCTGCCGGTCGAAGTGATTCCCTTTGGCTGGCAAGCAAGCCGGACCCTGCTCGAAGAGGCGCTGATCAACCTTGATGTGCAGGGCCGTGAAGTATCGGTGCGTCTGCGCGACGGGGTCCCCTTCGTCACGGACGAGGGCAATATGATTATTGACCTGCACCTGAAGCGTATTGGAAACCCGCGACAGATCTCGTTGATGCTCAACCAGATTGCGGGCGTGGTCGAGCATGGGTTGTTTGTGGATATCTGTGACGTTGTTGTGATTGGAAGCGAAGACGGTTCCGTGCAGGTTCGCGATATCAATGATGCGGTGGTGCAGAAACAAACCGGTGATATCCTTGACAGCAACAATATTTTTTCCGCGCCGTAGGCGTGGACCTTTTTGAAAAGGAGTGTGCCGTGGCGTTCGACTATGATCTCTTTGTAATCGGTGGTGGCTCTGGCGGCGTGCGCGCGGCCCGCGTTGCTGCCGGTGACGCCGGTGCAAAGGTCGGCCTTGCCGAGGAAAGCCGGATGGGGGGCACCTGTGTCATCCGCGGGTGTGTTCCTAAAAAACTGATGGTCTTTGCGTCGGGGTACCGTGCGGCCATGAAAGAGGCGGCCGATTACGGCTGGGAGGTCACGGCAGGCGCGTTCGACTGGTCCCGCTTTCAGGTCCGGCTTGATGCCGAGCTTGACCGCCTCGAAGGTATCTATCGCAAGTTGCTGGATGGCTCTGGCGTGTCGGTTTACGACATGCGGGCGACTGTTTTTGATCCGCATACGGTTTTGCTGGCCGACGGGCGCAAGGTGACGGCCAAGCATATCTTGATCGCCACGGGTGGCTGGCCGGCCTTGCCGGAGATCAAGGGCGCCGAGCTTGGCATCACATCGAACGAGATATTCCACCTCAAAGACCTGCCCAAAAAGATTCTGATTGTCGGTGGCGGCTATATTGCGTGCGAATTTGCCTGCATTCTCAACGGCCTTGGCGTAGAGGTGACCCAGTACTACCGCGGCGCACAGGTGCTGCGCGGGTTCGACGACGAGGCGCGCGGCCACATTGCCGACCACATGCTGCGTGACGGCATCGCCTTGCACACCGGCACAAACATTCTGGAAATGAGCAAGCACGAAGACGGTGTTCGGGTTCTTTCCACGACCGGCTTGGAGGGGACATTCGATCAGGTCATGTTTGCCACCGGCCGCAATCCCAACACGACCGGACTTGGTCTGGAAGACATCGGGGTAACGATCGGTCGCCGTGGTGAAGTTGTCGTTGATGACTACAGCCAGACAGCCTTGCCGTCGGTTTATGCAATCGGGGATGTGACGAACCGTGTCCAGCTGACACCGGTCGCCATCCGCGAGGCGATGGCCTTTGTCGAAACAGTGTTTCACGGCAACCCGACCAAGCCGGATCATGCGCTGATCCCTTCGGCTGTGTTTACCCAGCCCGAAATGGGCACAATCGGATTGTCCGAAGAGGCCGCAAGAGACCGCGAGCCGATCGAGGTTTACTGCACGTCTTTCCGGCCGATGCAGCAGGCTTTTGTAGATCGCGAGGATCGTGTGCTGATGAAACTTGTCGTCAGCCGCAAGACCCGCAAGGTTCTGGGCTGTCATATTGTCGCGGATCATGCCGGAGAAATGATCCAGCTTGCTGGTATTGCAATCAAGATGGGCGCGACAAAGGAAGACTTTGATCGTACTGTCGCGGTTCACCCGACAATGTCGGAAGAATTGGTAACAATGAAGAAC
>JBLHUT010000013.1:0-26214 GCA_047629975.1 Paracoccaceae bacterium | reverse complement strand
CGGAATTCGTCCGCCCGTTTCAGTCCCGTAGTTCATCTCCTTTGTTGCAGTAAATGCTATCAAAGGAGCGGCACCAAACCGCGACAGGTCCATGCTCCTGATGCTCAATCCTACTCCACTGTTGGAGCCCCCGGGACACCGGGCGCGGTTCATTGTGATATCGTGCAGCACAGCCGTCCACAAAAGATGTTATGATTCAATTTTCACACGGGACCAATCATTGCCAACACAGTTTGAGCCGCAAAATCTGTCCGTCCCTTGAGGTCACAGCGCCGACAGCAGCACGGAACCAAAACCTGATGATTCGCAACCGACCTCGTTACCCCTTTTCAATTCAGACAGTTTGAACCGCGCCAATAGCGTGATACGCTGTCTTGTCCCTGACGTTCAAACCGGTGTGTCATGCCAGCTTTTTGCCGCGACTGCCTTACCCAATTCAAGCAAGGCCCACGTTGCCCGTCGTGTGGAAGACCCAGATTGGTCGCCCACGAGGAACTGGATGAGCTGTGTATTGCGCATATGGATTGCGATGCCTTTTATGCTTCGGTCGAAAAACGCGATCGACCCGATCTTGCGGACAAGCCCGTCATCATTGGCGGTGGCCGACGGGGTGTGGTGTCGACAGCATGCTACATTGCACGGATCCGCGGTGTCAGATCGGCGATGCCTATGTTTCAAGCCCTCAAGCTTTGCCCCGATGCAGTAGTGATAAAGGGGCGTATGTCTGTCTATGTCGACGTCTCGCGTCAAATTCGCGCGATGATGACCGACCTTACTCCCGCGATCGAACCTCTTTCCCTTGATGAGGCATTTCTGGATCTGACAGGCACGGCCCGACTACATGGCGTCCCTCCCGCTGTGACGATGGCGCATTTGGTCCAGCGCATGGAGCGTGAGCTGGGCATCACCGGATCTGTGGGCCTAAGTCACAACAAATTTCTTGCCAAGATCGCCAGTGATCTGGACAAGCCTCGCGGATTTTCAGTTATTGGCAAGGCCGAAACCGAAACCTTTTTGCACGACAAACCTGTGCGCCTGATCTGGGGTGTCGGGAAAGCCTTTCAGGGTACCCTTGAGGCAGCCGGGATCAGAAGTTTTTCAGATTTGAAGCGATGGAACCGGAAGGATCTGAACGCGCGGTTTGGCGCCTCGGGTGACCGGCTTTGGCATCTGGCCCGCGGCGAAGATGCCCGCCCCGTGCAGCGCGACACCCGCGTAAAGTCGGTCTCGAACGAGACAACATTCAACGAGGATACAGGATCGCTCGAGCTTCTTGACGGACACATCTGGCGGTTGGCCGAAAAGGTCGCCGACCGGCTTAAAGCCCGCGAAATCGCGGGAAGGGTCGTAACGCTGAAACTGAAGCGTGCCGATCATGTGCTTTTGACGCGGCGCACGTCGCTTATCGCTCCGACACAGCTTGCGGATACCCTGTACCGGAGCGCACGGGATATGCTGGATCAGGCCTCCAAAAGCGGGCCCTTCCGGTTGATCGGTGTCGGGCTGAGTGATCTGAGTGCGGCCAGCGGCACCGACGCGATAGGAGACCTGCTGGATCCGGATGCCGGCAGGCGCGCAAAAGCAGAGCGCGCCAGCGACAAAATCCGTGAGCGGTTCGGACCCGATGCGATTCTCAAAGGCCGTGCGTTACGATAGATCAGGCAAGGCGACTGATACCCAGATCAATTGCGCCCAGTGCCTCGATTGCGCGGGCTTCGATATGCGCCGCCGTCAAACCCGCCTGCTCATACATCCGCGCCGGACTCGCATGATCGATAAAGGCATCCGGCAGTGTCATGGTCCGGATACGCAAGCCACGATCCAGTGCACCGGCGTCGGCGAGCATGTGTAATACCTGTGCTCCGAACCCGCCTGTCGACCCCTGCTCGACGGTCAAGATCGCCGAATGATGTCGCGCCAATTGCCGGATCAGATCCACATCAAGCGGCTTGGCAAATCGGGCGTCAGCCACGGTCGTGGTCAGGCCGCGCGCATCAAGCGCATCTGCCGCCTTCAGGCACTCTCCCAGATGGCCGCCAAATGACAGGATCGCAACACTGTCTCCCTCGCGCACAATCCGGCCCTTTCCGATTTCCAGAATCTTTCCCTGCTCTGGCAATTCGACGCCCAGCCCTTCGCCGCGCGGATACCGGAACGCGATAGGACCCTCATCAAATTCTGCCGCTGTGGCAACCATATGCTTGAGTTCCGCTTCGTCACCGGCGGCCATCACGACCATGCCCGGCAAATTGGCAAGAAACCCGATGTCAAAGGCCCCCGCATGCGTTGCCCCGTCTGCGCCGACCAGCCCCGCACGGTCGATCGCAAAACGCACCGGAAGCCGCTGCAGGGCAACATCATGCACGATCTGGTCGTAACCGCGCTGTAGAAAAGTGGAATAGATCGCGCAGAATGGCCGCAATCCCCCTGCGGCCATGGCGGCTGCAAATGTGACGGCATGTTGCTCTGCGATACCCACGTCAAAGACGCGCGCGGGGAAACGGTCGGCAAGAATGTTCAACCCGGTACCTGACGGCATCGCCGCAGTGACACCGACAATCCGGCTGTCGTCTGCCGCGATTTCTGTCAGTGCATTGCCGAAAACAGACGTATAGGACGGGGCATTCGCCTTTGATTTCTGCTGTGTTCCTGACGGCACATCGAACTTTGCCACACCGTGGTATTTGTCAGCCGAGGCCTCTGCGGGCGCATAACCCTTGCCTTTCTGGGTGATCGCATGGATCAGGACCGGCCCTGTGGCCCGAGCCTTTGCCGCGCGCAAAACCGCCAGAAGTTGCGGCATGTCATGACCATCAACAGGTCCCACGTACGTGAAGCCAAGCTCTTCGAACAAGGTACCACCACTTCCGGCGGCTCCTGTCACCAATTGCCGCGCACGGCGCGCACCGTCGCGTAGCGGCCCGGGAAGTGCCGCCTCAAAGCCTTCGGCCATCGCGACAAAAGGCGTGTTGGCGTAAAGCCCCGACAAGTAGCTTGACATGGCCCCGACGGGAGGGGCGATCGACATCTCGTTGTCGTTCAGGATCACGAACATCCGCCGCTTTTCGTGTCCTGCGTTGTTCATTGCCTCATACGCCATGCCCGCGCTGATCGAGCCGTCACCGATCACGGCAATCCCGTCACCGGTAGATTGCCCAAGATCATGCGCCACTGCAAACCCCAACGCCGCAGAAATAGAGGTACTGCTGTGGGCGGCCCCGAACGGGTCGAATTCGCTTTCGGATCGCTTGGTAAAGCCGCTCAAGCCGCCTTCCTGCCGGAGCGTGCGGATCTTGCGGCGGCGCCCCGTCAGGATTTTATGGGGGTAGCATTGATGCCCGACGTCCCAGATCAATTTGTCATGCGGAGTGTTGAAAACAGCATGGATAGCGACCGCCAACTCGACAACGCCCAAGGACGACCCAAGGTGGCCACCCGTTTCCGAGACCGCCGATATGACCTCCTGTCGAACTTCGCCTGCAACTTTGGTCAAAGCCGTGTCGCTCATACCTTTGAGGTCAGCCGGTCCGGCGACGCGGTCCAGCGTGGGGGTAAGGGGGCGGGTCATGGCAATGTCCTCCGAAGGAACGAGAAATAAAAATGAAAAGGCGTCGTGAAGATCAAGACCTGCACGACGCCAAGTTCCTGTAGCCAACAGGAAGGGAACCGGGGGTTTAAGCCCCGACATCTGAGCCCCGGGACAGGGCTCAAATGGGCGGAGAGGGTGGGCGTGGTCGTGCGGGCCACGCCCCTTCCCCTATTCAATCATGCGTTGCGGGCGACCTGTTCGGTCGCAGGCTGCATGAGGACGCTGTTCGGAGTGGGATCCGGCGCTTCCTTGCTCTCTGCCGGCAAAAGTGTTCCGACAGCGATGAGAGCCACAATCGATCCGACACCGACAACAAGCGCGATAAGCCCGTAAGATGCACCTTGTAACATGAAGGCAAGGCCTTGGTTGCGCAGTGCGCTTTTCGCATCGTTGTTAACGTCAAAGATCGGTTTGGTATTAGCCATTGTTCAGGTTTCCTTTCGACTACTGATCGATCGGAGCATAACCGTGGACTTGTGCCCAGGCATACCAATCGTCAACTACGGTTCCAGTCAGCAAGATCCCGATGCCACCAGTGATCGGCACCAGAACTGCGAACCACCACGCCCAGCGATGGATACCTTCCATCGTGGCATTGAAGCCCATGGTCCAGCGCCAGAACAATGCCGCACGCTCGGACGCGGTGCCACGATCCACAATCTGTTCCAATTCACGGTCACCACCAAAGCGGGCAACAGCCAGAATGGTTGCACCGTGCATCGCAAACAACAGGGTAGACCCGTACAAGAAGGCGATAGAGAGCGCGTGGAACGGGTTGTAGAACAAGTTGCCATAAGTCAGCGAGAACAAGTTCGTCCAGTCAAGGTGCGAGAAAATCCCGTAAGGTACCGCCTCTGACCAGCTTCCCATCAAGATCGGGCGGATAAGGCCCAATACAAGGACCAGCCACAATGCCGCGCCAAAGGCCCATGCGATGTGCTTGCCCATGCCCAGTTGCTCGGCCAACAGGTAGGTTCTGATCCACCATGCCGACACAGAGATCAGGAAGAAGAAGCTTGCGATAAGCCACAGACCGCCCTCGCCGATCGGAGCAAATCCAAGGCCGTATTCCGGGCCGGGCGGCTCAAGCGACAGATAGAACAACTCGCGCATAAAGAGCGCAGGATTATAGTCGACCTGCCCCCAATAGCTTGCCCCGATCAGCATAAACCAGATCGCGCCACAAGCCAGAGAGACAACTCCGTAAGTGCCAAGATAGATCGGCCCGAGTTGTGCGTTTCCAATAGTACCCATCAGGTTCGAGAACCCCGGTGTACCTACCCGTTCGGAGAGGTCGGCATCGCCGGCCATTCCGAACTCAGGTGCGCCGCGCACCTGAACCTGGGTGAAGATATTTTGATATTCAGCCATTGTTCACATGCTCCCTTAAAGATCGACCCAGAATGGCAGTTCCAGATACCAATCCCACCAGACAATCCACTGATCGAACCAGACGGTGCCAGAGATAACGATACAGATCGCGCTCCAGAAACCGGCGTTCAGCGCCAACAGCAGACCAACACGGTGGATGCCCAAAGTACCAACCGAGTATCCGATCAGATCACGGAAATAGGTATCCTCGTGGTCGGGTGTCTTCATCTCGGTTCCCTTGGGAGGGTTGGCCGCAGACAAAATCAGACCACCATGCAAAGACAGCGCCAAAGTCGTCGTAAAGAACAGGCTCACCGCAAGCATGTGGGCGGGGTTGTAGTGGAAGTTACCGTATTGATAACCGGTATTGGAAACCCAATCGAGGTGGCTGAAAATTCCGTACGGAAATCCATAACCCCAAGCCCCCATCAAGGCAGGCCGGATCACGACAAGCGTAACATACGCAAATATCGCAACTCCAAAGGCAAAGGGCACATGGTAACCCATTGCAAGTTTGCGACAAATCTCTACTTCGCGCAGTGCCCAGCTGACAAACGCGCCGATCGCACACATGGTGATGACTTGCCATAGGCCGCCTTCGGCAAGGGGGGCTGCCCCCAGTCCGTATTCAAGTGAAGGTGGTTCGATTGAAATCAACCACGGGTTCCAGACCCCCTGGAGCGTCGCTCCGTAAAAGATCAGGATCGTTCCAAGTGCAGCGAAGAAAAATGTGGTGACCCCGAAGAAGCCCACATAAAACGGCCCGACCCAGAAATCGAACAGATCGCCGCCGATGAGCGTGCCACCTGGCACGCGATATTTTCGTTCGAAGCTGAGCAGTGCCATACTTCTTACTCCGTTTTTGGCGGCATCCTGTCGTGCGCTTGGTTCAAAAGTGTCGCAGATCTGGATAAGCCGTCGTTCCCAATTTGCTGTGGGCCATGCATTCGCACACCCGGCCCACAGCTATTCTTGATCGTGACAACGGTAGAAACCGCCGCGAGTGCATTACATCGCGGCCAGTTCAAACCAGTTGTAGTGGTCCGTGCTGAGCAGAACGAGGTGGATCATTGCTGCAAGCAGGAACAGGAACACGCCTTGAGCCACGAAAACGCGACGCGGATCGAAGACGAGCCAGATTTTGTAAAAATTAGCCATTGTTCATGTGCTCCTTAGAACCAGGGACGCCAAATGAACGTTGCCAGGTGGGCAACGATCGCAACTGCAGAAAAGAGCCAAAGTCCACTCATGTAGACAGAATGCAGCTCTTGAGCCTGCTCGTCAGTAAGACCTGTGAAGGACAGGTCAGAAGAATCAGCCATTAACTTTCCTCCGGAACGTAACTGAGACACCGCGAACCCCGCGGCCGGGTCTTGGAAAGGGTCGAAACGACCCTCTTCGATTATTCACCTATCCCGGGGGGAGCAGGCGAATTCTGTGTTCGGCGGAAAAGCTCACGCCGAGAAAATCATAGGGGTAATGATGCGAGCCTGGCTCCACGCCCGTGCGACCGGGCCCTTTACCGGGATGCGCATCTGCCGCAATGCCGACAACGCCCATGTCACCGTCGTCAAAGGCAACGTGGCCAGAAAGATGATGCCGAAATAGACGATAAATTCACGCCGCAGCGGTGCCGAGCGTCGAATGTCGCGCGGTACAGCAGAGCTCAGATCAGTTGTCTGATCGGTCATGTCAGTTCTCCCTGTTTTTGTGTGTTTTGACGGCCTGCAAATCCAGCGGGCTGTAACTTGCGGACGGTTGCAATCTGGACACGTTCGGCACCATCGGCCAAAGCGGTCTTTTCGGCAGCATCGCGAAGCGATTTAGCCGCTGAAATACGGGTTAGAATGGGGTGTTCCTCAACGATCCGGTCCAGCAACGCCTGCGCATCGTCATCCCACGGAAAGTCGCGCCGCAAAGTGGTTGGCGTGGCCTCGGCCGCATCCATATCCGTCCCGAGAGGGAGAATATGGAAAAGCGCATCGAACAACGAATTGCAGACTTCCTGCAAAAGATATGTCGCCCCAGCATAGCCCATGAAAGGCGTACCTGTCGCACGACGGATCGCAGCCCCCGGAAAGCTGGCCGGTATGAACGACGGGCTTGGTCCGAAACCACCCTTCATTTCGGCCAGATACATTTTCTCGTTGATCGACCCCATCACAATCAAGGGCCGGTGCTGGGCCAACATGGCGCGAACGGCATCATTGTCGGTCTTTTTTCCGGCTTCGCGCGACACCGCAAACGCGCATGGAAACCCGAGATCGCTTTCAAGGAAATGGCGCACGCCGCGGGCGTAAGTCTCGTTGGCAACAATTGCAAAGTTGGCAGTCGCAAAGAAATCCTGCGTCACCGAGCGCCACAAATCCCAGACCGGCTTGATGGTCGAATGTTTTTCTTTCTCGATGAATGGCTCCGGATCAAGCCCGAGCAAATCACCAAGACGGCGCAGGAATTTTGTCGTGCTGTCGATGCCGACAGGCGCTTGCAGATAGGGCTTGCACAAAACTTCGCACAGCCCACGGCCAAATTCACGGTACATGCAGATGTTCACATCCGCGTTCACCAGATTGCGCATCTCGGCCAGGTGGGCACCAAGCGGCATAACCATGTTTACTTCCGCACCGATCCCCTCGACCAGACGGCGGATTTCAGCAAGGTCGGACGGCATGTTGAAGGTGCCGTACATCGGCCCCAGGATATTGACGCGCGGAGCATCCCCTTCGATCCGCTTCTTCTCGGGGGGCATCCGGCCCTTGGTCATCCCGAATTCGGTAAAGATCCAGGTCATCGCACGATCGGCGCATTCCCACTGATCCTCGTCAATGGTGCGCGGCAGGAACCGCTGGATATTCGTACCCATCGGCGTAACACCACCACCGATCATCTCTGCGATCGAGCCTGTGACAACAACCGCCGGAAGCGCCGGATCAAGTGTGCCCCAAGCACGCCGCATCGCGCCCTCGGTGCCGTCCCGTCCCAACTCTTCCTCGCCCAGACCCGTGGTCACAATTGGCAATTCATGCGGTGGCAAGGCATCGGTATAGTGCAACACAGACGTCACCGGCAGGTTTTCACACCCCACAGGGCCATCAATGACAACCTGCAATCCTTTTACGGCGCAAAAGGCATAGATCGCGCCCCAGTACCCACCGGCTCGGTCGTGGTCTTGAACTAGCATGACTGGAACTCCGGTTTCATGGCGGAAATATCTGTCATCAGATCATCTCCTGCGCTTTTGCGGCACGCGCCTGTTTGTCGAGTTTTTTCTGGTTCGTGGCGCGGAAATCGGCACGGATATTCGGTGAGCCTTCCCAGACGCCGGCCGTATCGCCATGACCGACCCCTTCGAAGAACGCTTTCATGTCATCCATGCGCCCTTTGTTGCCCATCGCGGCGGTCACAACCTGTGCAAGGCTCCCCGCGCCGGCAGGCCCCATCAAAGGACGTGCCGAGATAAGGTTGGTATAATAGAGGCCGGGCATACCAAGCTCTTTTGCCTTCTGGACAACGGGCGTTGTTCCGATGGCAAGATCGGGTTTGATCGCTTCCATCGCGGCGCAATCATCCTCAAGGCTGGCGCGATACTTGACCTTGACGCCGCGCGCCTCGAGCCATTCACGGTCCCAGTCTGATTGCGGTGTCCGCGGGCAAGCCGTGCCGACGTAAGGCACGTCTGCACCGCTTTCGATCAGCAAACGCGCCACAAGAAGTTCGCTGCCTTCATAGCCCGACAGCGTAATAGTGCCTTTGATCTGGCTGCCGGCCAACGCACCCTTGATCGCGGGGAGGAAGGCGTTCTGGGCAGCAGCAACCTTGTCCGCGGCCAGACCAAAGGCATCTCCGATCCGTGCAAGCCATTCGGCAGTGCCGTCATGTCCTACGGGGGCCGAGCCGACGATGGGTCGGCCAGCTGCGGAAAACTCGCGCATACTTGCGGTATAAAACGGATGGATCGCAGCCGCGACACCACAATCAAGCGCGGCATAAAGCTCGCGCCATTCACGGCAGGGCACGACAGGGCCAGCCGCAAGCCCCATCGGCGCAAGCATCTGGGAAATGATCATCGGATCTGCGGGAAACATCTCGCCCAACAAGGCAACTGTCGGCCGATCCGACTTACCGCCTTGCGGCGCCTGAACCGGACCTGCCTTGATCTCTTCACGTGCGTATTTGAGCATCGCACCAGCAAGGACATCTTTCGCCTCGGCGTGGGTCGGTATGCCAAACCCGGGCACGTCGATGCCGACAATGCGCACGCCGTTGATCTGGTCGGGCAGCAACCGCAGCGGCACACCACTTGCAGTCGGAACACACAGGTTGGTCACAACAATGCTGTCGTATTTTTCAGGATCTGCAAGGTCATGAACCGCATCGCGGATGTCTTCGAACAACTTGCCCGTCACAAGGGATTCCGAATTGAACGGAACGTATCCGACCGACCGCCGCGCGCCGTAAAAGTGACTGACGAACGACAAACCGTAAACACAGCACGCCGAGCCCGACAAAACCGTCGCCGTCCGGCGCATCCGCAAGCCAACCCGCAAGGACCCAAAGGCGGGGCACATGGATTGCGGCTTGTCGTGCGGCCCTTTCGGATAATCCTTGGCGTATTGATCAAGGATTTCGGACTTTCCGGCCATACGCGCCGCAGCTTCCATCTCGTCTGCACCGGCATGACAGCCCATGCCATCCACGCCAGCCGCTTTTGCACCCAATTCAGGGGGCAATTCCGCTGAGGCAGACGCCTCGTCGCGCGCGGTTCCCTGGATCACTTCGGCCTGATTGGCGGTGTCATAGATGATTTCATCGGTCATATTTTTTCTCAAACTGTATCGTAGATGACTTCGAGGCTTTCTTTCTTGGCCCCCAACTTGCCGCGCATGTCTGCGTCTGTGGCAGGGGTCAGAACGAAATCCGCACCGGTTTGTTCGGCACTGAACAGGTTCAAAAGACCATCTTGCGTCAAAGGCTCGGGGTGACCGGGAGGCGCGATTGCAACCGCATCGCCAAGTTCGGCAAACAGCGATCCCCACTGGGACTTGTTTGTGCCGACAATCTGGTAATTCGCAGATTTCTTGCGCAGATCGTCGTCCTGCGGGATGCTGGCAAGCACGGGGATGTTCACCTCTTTGGCAAAGGCCGCAGCCTCGCCCGAGCCGTCATCCTTGTTGATAACCAAGCCGGCAACCCCTACGTTGCCGCCCATTTTGCGGAAATACTGCACCGCCGAGCACACGTTATTGGCCACATAAAGAGATTGCAGGTCGTTGGATGCCACCAGAATGACCTTTTGCGCCATGTCGCGTGCAATCGGCAGGCCAAAGCCGCCACACACCACATCACCAAGGAAATCGAGCAGGACATAGTCAAAGTCCCAGTCATGGAAGCCAAGTTTTTCAAGCAACTCGAAGCCGTGGATGATCCCACGACCGCCACAACCGCGACCGACCTCCGGCCCGCCAAGTTCCATCGCGAACACACCACCACGCTTGAAGCAGACATCGCCGATCTTCACTTCCTCACCGGCCAGCTTCTTCTGGGTCGATGTTTCGATGATCGTCGGGCAGGCCTTGCCACCAAACAACAGGCTCGTGGTATCGGATTTCGGATCACAGCCGATCAGCAAGACCCGCTTGCCCTGTTCGGCCATCATGTGGCTGAGATTTGCCAGTGTGAACGATTTGCCGATGCCGCCCTTGCCATAGATCGCGATGATCTGTGTCTTTTTGGTGGGCTCGCCCTGCGGCACTTCCAGAGTTGGCTCGATAGCCGCCTCATCACGCAACCGCTCGTTGAAATCTTTCAGGTTCGGTATATCAAGTGTCATTGTGTGGCACTCCAATCCAGGATCATTTTCAGGCAGCCGATGTCGCTAAAGGCGGTCTCATAAGCTGATGCGGCATGTGCCGCGGAATTTCGGTGAGTAATCAGGCCTGACAGCGAAAGCGCGCCGCTATCGATAAGCCCACGGGTTGCGATCAGGTCTTCCGGTGCCCACTCCGCAGCAATGCGCAAACGGGCTTCCTTCATGAAGGCAGGCGGAAACGTGAACTGAAGCGGCTCGGTGTAGAAACCGGCAAGGACAACATCCCCACCGCGTGCGATCCGCCCGATAAGGGAGTCGAGCAAGCCGCCATTGCCGCTGGCATCGTAAATGCTGGCATAATCACGGCGCGTGTCAGCATCAGGATGCATGACCGAGTAGCCTTGCGCGCCCTGACGCCTGCTTTCGTCTATCTCCCAGACAACAGGCGCGGGAGCCCCTGATGCAATCGCGATACGCGCCAGCAACCGGCCAAGCACACCGTGCCCGACGACCAATTCAGGCCACACCGCATGCGGCCCCGCCATGGCATGCAACGCCGTTGCAGCAAGCGCGAGCAGGGCACCCTCGGCCCCCATCGCGGGATCAACACGGGTCACACGATCAGCAGAGGTGACAAGAATGCGTGACGCACCGCCAAACAAGCCGCGCACACCATCCTCGAAGCAATTGGCACCCGGCACGAAAACCCGCTCACCAACCTTGAAGCCTGTAGCGACCCCTGCCTCGACAACTTCACCCGCACTTTCGTACCCCGGCACAAGCGGATAGCCCATCCCGGGAAACGGCGGCATCTTACCTGTGTAAAACAGCTTTTCCGTACCCGTGGAAATTCCGGAATGGCTGATCTGGACAACCAGATCACCGGCCCCCGGCGCCACCAGCGACACATCCGCCAAGCCCAGTTTGTGTGGGCCTTCAAGTATGACAGCGGTTGTTTGCAAAGCATCTCTTCCTGTGGGCAGCGACTCGATGGGGGCACAGAGTCGCATGTTGGTGTCTATATGTGTAACTTTAACCTGACACATATTGGTGTCAACTGAAATTGACATACGATTGTCATTTTGAGCTGACACCCTTGCGCGTTGCCGTCACAACAGACGTCACAAAGGGCCGGTGCGTTGGGCAGTGGGTCGCGTTCTCAAAGCCAACTTCATGCAACATATCCATGATTTGCTGAGGAGAACGTGCGCATCCGGTTTGCATTGCCATGCAATAGAACGCAAAATATGCATCCCCCGGACGATGCGGGACATTGCCGCCTGTCATCGGCTCGGAAACTATAAGTCGCCCTCCGGGCGGCAAAGTGTCCAATATATCTGACAGTAATTGAAGCACCGTCTCGTCTGAATGATCATAGAGCACCCGCACGAGACTGATAACATCGGCACCGACCGGCAACGCATCATCCCGAAAACTTCCCGGGACCGTTGTAACGCGGTCCGCCAGCCCCGCACCGGCAAACCGCGCCTTGGCTCCGGGCACGACAGCGGGCAAATCAAAGAGCGTTAACGTCAGCCACGGCACGGCCTTCCCGACCGCAGTCAAAAAGGCGCCCGTACCACCGCCAACATCCATCAGGCGTTGCGCGCCATCAAACGACACAGCCCGCAACGTTTCCTCGGCAACAAGGCCTTGCGACTGCGCCATAAGATCGGAATAGCGATCCGCCGCTTCGGGATCCTTCGCAGCACCCGCGCCAAAAACATAGGGCCAGAAATCGGCCAGCTCGGTCTGTCGCTCGCCGCGCAACAAGGCAACGGGATCGGCAAGATCACGGTACAGAACGTCGTGATGGCGAATCATCTGCGCCAAGCCCGGCACGCCCAGCACAGCAGCCCCCAATCGTCCGGTTTGATATCCGCTGCGTGTCTTTTGCAGCAGATCAAGCGCAACACCCGCCTGAAGCAATGCCTCCATCCGCTGAAGGTTGATACCGTGATGGGCCGCCAAGTCGCGCGCGCCGCAAGGTCCGTCGCGCAAGGTCGCAAGCAGATCAAGCTCCACCAGCGCAAAAAGAACTTGCGAATGTACAAAACCCCCGACCAGATCAAACAGCACCTCACCATCGCGCCGCGCAGTCCCGCGCGTCAGGCGAAACCCGCTTGCCCAGCTTTGAAACGCAGGATCAGCCACCTTGCGGTTGCGCCACCCCCGAAACCGAGCCATCACGCCGCGTGCCTTCGCAGGGCGAAACGGCTCTGTCAAAGCAGGTTCATTTTGAAGATCTTTCATTCGGCCGCATGGGTGCGCGGCGCGACCGGTGTCAAACGTTCGGCCTGCTTGCGCACCATTTCAGCCAGCATCGCCTCGCCGGGGCACGACGGAATAGATGAAATTGCTCCGGACAAGATCGCCTTGAGCCGCGATATCGCCCCTTGAACGCCCAACATCTGCACCGCGTTGGGGCGGCCATGTATCTCGTCCTGGCCTGCGGGTTTCCCCAACATTTCGGAATCGTACAGGGTATCGCGCAAATCATCTGCCACCTGAAACGCCTCGCCAATGCGGGCGCCCAGTTCTTCCCAAAGCTCGGGCGGCTGTCCGGCGGCCACCGCGCCCATCTGTGTCGCCGCAATAAACAAGGCACCGGTCTTGGCACGATGATAAGCGGAAAGATCAACAGTAGGCTCGCTTTCCCAACCCTGACCCGCACAAATGCCACCCGGCATTCCGGTCTGCTGTGCGAGGATCATGATAAGAGACGCCACACGGGCAGGATCATGGTGCGAGACACGCGCCAACACCTCGAAGGCCAGCACAATCAGGCTATCACCCGTCAAAAGCGCAAGCGGCTCGCTATAAGCCTTGTGTACCGAAGGCTTACCGCGTCTTGTGTCTGCATTGTCGAAGCACGGCATATCGTCATGCACAAGGCTTGCACAATGGATCAACTCGAGCGCTGTAATCGCAGCATCGGTAATGGCCGGCTTATCGTCTCCACACGCCAGTGCTACACTCAGCGCAATCGTCGGGCGGATGCGGGCTCCCCCGGGACTTACGGCATAACTTAGTGCCGAGGACAGCCTTGGAGGTGCTATCCGCCCCTGACCGATCGCAATCGCCTGCATCATTGCCGCTTCGATCCTTTGGCTCAAGGACATGTGGTACTCCTTTGCATTCTTATCTAGTGTAACGTACACTAGACAGTAGACATGTAAACTAATTTGGACATAATCACATTATGAGTCAATGGCAGAGGCACCCGACGTGAGTGATTTGCAACAAAAGGTTGTCGTGATCGGCGCCGGCATGGGCGGGCTGGCCGCAGCGTTACGCCTGTCTCACGCAGGCTGCGCCGTAACCGTGCTTGAGCGGCATTCCCATCCGGGCGGCAAAATGCGCACCGTACCCTCGCCAGCAGGGCCCGTGGATGCAGGGCCGACGGTTCTGACAATGCGGCATGTGTTCGACGCCTTGTTCAAAGAGTGCGGCGGAACACTGGACGATCATGTCACACTCGAGGCCGAGACATTACTTGCGCGCCATTGGTGGCGGGACGGGACAACGCTTGATCTGTTTGCCGACCCCGAGGCAACAGCCACCGCAATCAGAGCCTTTGCCGGACCACGCGGGGAACAGGATTTCCGGCGCTTCAATGCCCGCACCAAGCGCCTCTATGAAGCATTCAAAGGGCCGATGATGGAGGCAGCGGAGCCTTCACAAGCCGCTTTGACTGCACATGTTTTACGAAATCCGTCTCTTATTCCCGACATGAGTCCTCACGCAACCCTGATGAGCAGCCTGTCGCGACAATTCCGCGACAAACGCCTGTCACAGCTTTTCGGACGCTACGCGACCTATGTCGGCGGGTCGCCCCTCCAGTCGCCCGCACTTTTGGCCCTGATCTGGCAGTCTGAAGCAGCAGGCGTTTGGCGCGTTGCGGGCGGCATGCACAAACTGGCGACTGCCATTGCAGATTTCGCGCGCTCCAAAGGCGCGACTTTTGCCTACAACACGCACGTGGCACGGATCGAGGTCCAGGGAAGCCGCGCCACCAGCGTCATAACCGAAGACGGCACACGGTATCCTGCCGACCACATTATCTTTAACGGTGATCCTGCCGCTCTTGGCCACGGCTACCTTGGTCAAAAGGCTGCCGCCTCGGTGACACGCGATGCAACCCGGCCGCGCAGCCTGTCAGCTTATGTGCACAGTTTCGCAAGCATAGCCCGAGGCCCCGAACTGGCCTATCACAACGTTTTTTTCGGAGCGAACCCCCGAGACGAATTCGACCCGATCGCTGCGGGAAAGATGCCCCGCGATCCGACCCTTTATATCTGTGCCGAGGACCGCGGCGGCGGGACCATCCCCGATGGTCCCGAACGGTTCGAAATCATTATGAACGCCCCCCCTCATGCAGCGGGCGCACCTGAAGACCCTATGGAGAAAGAGCAATGTCAGACACTGGTTTTCCAAACACTTCGCCGTTTCGGCTTGACCTTCGGGCCAACTCCGGGCCCCGGGACACTGACGATGCCGAGCGACTTTCAGGCATTGTTTCCCGGGTCGGACGGCTCCCTTTACGGGCGCAGCCCACATGGGTTGATGGCGGCCTTTCAACGACCGACAGCCCGCAGCCGCTTGCCCGGGCTCTATCTGGCGGGGGGCGGAGCCCATCCGGGGGCGGGAATCCCGATGGCAACCCTCTCAGGGCGCCACGCGGCAGAGGCGATACTGACGGACCTTGCTTCGACCTCTCGGTCCCTGCGGATGGATACGCGTGGTGGTATGTCGACGGCATCTCGGACTGCGGAACCTATGCAATCTCCATCATCGGGTTCATAGGATCGGTCTTTTCCCCTTGGTACCGTTGGTCAGGACGCAAGAACCCGGCCAATCACTGCTGCATCAATGTAGCAACGTATGGTCCGGGGGGGCGTTGGACCATGACCGACAGGGGCGAGGATGCGCTTGGGTTGTCGAGCACAACGCTACGGGTCGGCCCCAGCCAGATGCATTGGACCGGTGATAAACTTGTCATTGATGTGAACGAACTTTGCTGGCCACACCTTGGCAGGCTTCAAGGCCAGATCGTGGTGGAACCCGAGGCAATCACCAACGTGGAACTTCCGCTGAAACCGGATGGTTCGCACGTCTGGCGGCCTTTTGCACCACTATCGCGAATCAAGGTCGACCTGAATCAAAAGGGCTGGAAATGGGAGGGTCACGGCTATTTTGACGCCAACTTCGGCACCGCAGCCCTTGAGGACGATTTCAGCTATTGGACATGGGGTCGCTATCCTTGCCGCGAGGGGTCTGTGTGTTTTTATGATGCCGACAGGCGCGACGGGACCGAATTGTCGGTCGGCGTGATTTTCGATAAATCAGGTGCCGCAAAGGTCATCAAATCTCCCCCGAAAGCGAAAATCCGACGCTCGTTGTGGGCGGTAAAGCGCGAAACGCGTGCAGATGCCGGCACAAAACCCAAACAGGTCAAAGCAATGCTGGATGCGCCGTTTTATTGCCGGTCGGCTGTCGAAATCCAGTTTGACGGCGAAAATACTGTCGGCGTTCACGAGGCGCTTGACCTCAACCGTTTTGCGTCGCCGCTGCTGAAACCCATGCTTGCCGTAAAAGTGCCACGCAGACGAGGCTGGCCCACATGATAATACGGACCTGAAACAGCTGCACCTCCCGTGCAACATCGGCATCGGGGGGGCACCCTGCATGCGCAAGCCGCAAAAAGCCAAACGATCAGGTCGTTACAACGGGCTTTGCATCCGGATTCAATCGCAAAACGCTGAAATTCAGCGCAGCGGCGATTGTGACCCACAAAAGATAGGGCGCGAAAAGCATTCCCGCCACCGGATCGACATCCCACAGGGCAATCGTCGCTCCGAATACTGCGATCCATAAAGACACGATAATGACAGCGCCTGCGCGAATGTGATGCAGGCCGAAAAATACCGGCGACCAAAGCGTGTTCAGCGCAATTTGAAGCGACCAAAAGGCCATTGCATACAAATTATCCGGCGCAATCGCGGCGCGCATTCCCGCGCCCGCCATGCAGAAATACAAAGTGCTCCACACAACCGGAAACACCCAACCCGGCGGTGTCCACCATGGCTTTACAAGATCACGGTACCACGGTCCGGGCGAAAACATCGCTCCGGTTGCACCCGCCGCACAGCAAGCTGCAAAGAAAATCGCAAAAACAATCCAATCCATATTTCGATATATAAGCCTAGGAGGGCGAAGTTTCCAGTGCGCCCTCACGCTGGATGTCTTTTGCTTTCAAAGCAGCAAACAAGGCCACCAGATCACCGGCGCGTCCCTCACCCCATTGATTGGCCTCGACCGAAGGTTTATGAGCCGCCGCATCCACCAGAAACTTGACCTCGCGCAACGGCGGAGCATACAGAACGGCACTGCCCGGCATAATCGTGCTAACACCTGCGTTGAAACCCGACAGCATGAGCCATCCGATTTTCTGGCGGGTATTGGTTCGGGCGCGTCGGCTGATACTGTCAAATCCGGCGCGGCCTACATCCGCACCAATCCCTGAATAGATATGGCGCGCCGCATAAATTCCTGTCCGGCAAGACGCCGGAAGAGCCGAAATACCCGCCTCGCCCCGAACATATAGCCGGCTTGCCTCGGCCAGAAGTTTTTGAACCATACGGCGAACAGGTGCACTGGGCACAGGGTCACGGAAAAACGCTTCGGGTTCGATGCCTGCGGCCTCGAGCCAGTCCAGCGGCAGGTACATCCGTCGCTCGCGCGCATCCTCGCCCACGTCGCGGGCAATATTCGTCAATTGCATCGCCACGCCAAGATCACAGGCCCGCGCCAACGCATGTTGGTCACGAACCCCCATCAATACCGACATCATCGCCCCGACCGAACTTGCCACACGGGCTGAATAATCGAACAGCTCCGAAAGGTTAGCGTAGTTCCGCTCCATCGCATCCCAAGCCAGCCCTTCGAGTAACGCCTCGGGCAGGGTGCGCGGCATTTCATAGGCTTCGATCATGGCGGTAAACGCCCTGTCGGTCGGCGCATTGACCGGCCGTCCGGCATATGCCAGCTCCAACCGCTCCTTCAGGCGCAGCACAGCGGCAGCTTTTTCGGTCTGCAGATCGACCGCATCATCGGCAAGCCGGCAAAACGCATAAAGCGCAAGCGCCGGATCACGGTATTTTGCCGGCAACACACGGCTGGCGGCATGAAAAGACAAAGAGCCGTGGCGGATCGCTTCTTCACAATGTGCCAGATCGGACGGGTTAATCATGACGGGTCACTCCGCTGCCATTTTAGTTTTCAAAGAAACAGCACGACGATGCGCAGGCACCTCGGGCACAAGTTGCGTCAACACCTCGGACGAGGTCACAACGCTCGGGATACCAGCACCGGGATGGGTTCCCGCACCGACGAGAAACAGGCCACTGACCTCTTCACTGATGTTATGCGGCCTGAACCACGCGCTTTGGAAAATCCGCGGCTCAAGCGAGAACCCCGATCCATGCGGGCTGAGATAGCGGCTTTCAAAGGTGTTTGGGGTGAAAATCTCTGATGCGCTCAGATGATCGGCAAACCCCGGAATCAGCTTTTCATGCAGAACCTTTTCGACCTTTTGACGATAAATTTCCTGCTGTGTTTCCCAATCCACCGGGTTGGCACCCGTGAGATTCGGCACAGGCGACAGCGCGTAAAATGTGTCATCGCCCTCGGGCGCACAGCTCGGGTCGGTGACTGACGGGCGATGCAGATAAATCGACATATCCTCGGCAAGGTGCTTGCGGATGAAGATATCTTTCAAAAGCCCGCGATACCGCGGCGCGTTCAGGATCGTGTGGTGCCCTACATCGCCCCACATATCGCGCGTGCCCTTGGTCCCGAAGTACCAGACATAAAGCCCCATGGACCAGCGCGAGCGCTTCAGCTTTTCCGGCGTCCAGCGCTTCTTTTTGTGATTGCGCATCAAGCGGTCGTACGTATGGCCCGGATCCGCGTTCGACACGACAATCTCGGCCTCAAGCAAGTCTCCGTCGCCGGTACGCACGCCTGTTACCTTGCCGTTTCGGGTCAATATCTCGTCGACTTGGGCATTCATCTGCACGGTCCCGCCCTGATCACGGATCACGTCGACCATTGCGTCGGCCATGGCCTGCACGCCGCCCATTGAATAATGCACTCCGAATTGCTTTTCCAAATGGCTCACTAGGATATACATCGACGTCACATTGACCGGATCTCCTCCGATAAAGAGCGGATGAAACGACAGCGCCATACGCAGCCTCGGGTCTTTTACACGGGACGCCGCGTGGGCATAGACGGATTTATCGGCCCGCAGCGCCACAAAACCCGGCAGCTCCTTGATCAAATCCCAAAGCTTGTTCATCGGGCGGCGCCCCAGCCCTTCAAAGCCGAAGCGATACCGTTTTTCGCTATCGACCAGAAACTTCTTGTAACCCTTCACATCCCCCGGAGCGATTCGCGCAACCTCGGCCAACATCGCGGCCTCGTCCTGCCGGACAGTGAACGTAGAGCCGTCATCCCAACGGATTTCGTAATACGGATCGACAGGGCGCAGATCGACATCCTTGCGAAAGTCCCGTCCGCATTCTGCCCATAACTGCTCGAACACCTGCGGAACGGTGACGATCGTCGGACCAAGGTCGAATCGGTGTCCGTTCTGGGTGATCGAAGAGCCACGTCCGCCGGGACGGTCAAGTTTGTCGATTAAAGTGACGGCATAGCCTTTCGCGCCCAGCCGCATCGCGGCAGAGAGCCCACCAAGGCCGGCGCCAATCACTACTGCGCGGGGGGGAGTCGTTTCAGTCATGTGATCACGTTACCAATGTCTAGTTTAGTTTACAACTTTTACAAAGCACCCTTGAAAAGAAACATCAAGACGGGTTTATTCCTACGTGAAAAAGTGTCACAGTAAATAGACACATCAGGGAGTCGCGTATTTTGCAGACCGTCAGCCTCAGCTTTCATAGATTCGATGCGTGGTCCGCGCGCCTGTGGGTGCTTGGGCAAATGGGGGCCGCACGTCTTTCTTTGCCGCGTGTCCCCGGCATCGGGTTCTGGAAATTATGCGGCTCGGGGCTTGGGGAGGGATTCACACCGATCCCGAACACTGCTGTCTGGGCGATCCTTGCAACCTGGCCTGACGAAGCAACCGCACGGGAGCAAACCGCACGCGCGCCCGTCTTTGAAAGATGGCGCAACAAGTCATCGGAAACATGGACGGTGTTTTTAAGCACGACATCCGTGCGCGGCGCGTGGTCTGGGGCCAATCCGTTCGATGTTGCACAAAGTGACGTTGACCCCGACGCGGGGTCCGAAACGGTGTCCCAAACGGGGGCCGACACCAAACCGGCACCGATTGCCGCGCTGACCCGTGCCACAGTAAAGCCCTCTGTGGCGATGAAATTCTGGCGGCGGGTTCCCAACATCTCGCGAACCATCGGCGCCGACCCGAATGTTGCCTTTAAAATCGGCATCGGAGAAGTGCCGTGGATGCAGCAAGTTACCTTTTCAATCTGGCCCGACGTGCGCGCGATGGCCGATTTCGCAAGATCCCCTAACGGACCCCACGCACAGGCCATACAGGCCGTTCGCGACGGCGCGTGGTTCCGTGAAGAGCTTTACGCCCGCTTCCGTATTCTCGGTGACAGCGGGCAATGGGAGGGCAAAAGCCCTCTCGCCAACCTTGGAGTTTTCTAATGAAACAACCCTTCCCCTTTTCTGCCATCGTCGGTCAGGAAGAAATGAAACGGGCGATGATCCTCACCGCGATTGATCCGTCGATCGGTGGCGTTCTGGTGTTCGGCGACAGAGGCACCGGAAAATCCACCGCGGTGCGCGCACTTGGCGGGCTGTTGCCCCCGATCAACGCCGTAGAGGGCTGCCCCGTCAATTCGGCAAAGCTGTCCGACTGCCCTGCCTGGGCCAAGGTCGAGAGCACGCAGATGGTCAGCATGCCAACGCCGGTTATCGACCTGCCGCTTGGCGTCACCGAAGACCGCGTCGTCGGCGCATTGGACATCGAAAAGGCCCTGACGCGGGGCGAAAAAGCCTTTGAGGCCGGTCTGCTGGCGCGCGCAAACCGCGGCTATCTTTATATTGACGAGGTAAATCTTCTGGAGGACCACATCGTCGATCTGTTGCTTGATGTGGCACAATCGGGTGAAAATGTCGTCGAACGCGAAGGGCTGTCGATCCGTCACGCGGCAAAGTTCGTGCTCGTCGGATCAGGCAACCCCGAGGAAGGCGAACTGCGCCCGCAGTTGCTTGACCGGTTCGGCCTGTCGGTCGAAGTAACCTCCCCCAAGGATATCGACACCCGCATCGACGTGATTCGCCGCCGCGATGCCTATGAAACAGATTACGATACCTTTATGGATATCTGGGAGAAGGAAGATGCCAAGGAACGCGCCCGCATCGTCACCGCCCGCGACGCTCTGAGAGGGCTTGATACCCCCGATGCCACGCTTCGGGCCTGTGCCGCACTTTGCATAGCACTTGGGTCTGACGGGCTTCGGGGTGAATTGACCCTCTTGCGGGCCGGACGGGCCCTGGCAGCCTATGAAGGTGCCGAAACGGTCTCTGTCCAGCACGTCAAATCAATTGCAGCCTCTGCGCTGCGCCATCGTCTGCGCCGTGATCCTCTGGACGAGGCAGGATCAAGCGTGCGTGTCGGACGTGTCGTCGAAGAGGTCCTAGGGTGACACTCCATCCCTCTTGGCAGCGCGCCGAACTTGCGCTTACCCTGCTGGCCATTGACCCCGCAGGGCTGGGCGGGATCTGGCTTCGGGCGCGATCGGGGCCGGTGCGCGACAGGTTGGTGGCCGCATTGGCAGGCTTGCCGCTGCCCTGCCGCAAGATCCATCCCGCGATCTCCGATGAACAGCTTTTCGGAGGGGTCGATCTGTCGAACACTCTGAACACTGGCAAGGTCGTTTATCAGGAAGGCATTCTGGCGCGCGCCACAGCGCTTGTTATGCCGATGGCCGAGCGGACAAGCTCGGCGCTGTCGGCGCGGCTTTCCGCCGCGCTGGACAAGGATACAGGCCACTGCCTGATCGCCCTTGACGAAGGGGTAGACCCCGAAGAAACGCTGCCATCGGCACTGGTCGACCGGTTGGCTCTGCATCTTGATCTTGATGATGTGCCATGGCTTGAAACACGTGAGTTTTCAATCAACAAGCTAAGCATTGCGCATCCCGTCGGACGCTTGCACGACATCGTTGTGCCCGACAGTGCCTTGGCGGATATGACCTCGATCGCCGTGCGGCTTGGCATTGATAGCCTGCGCGCGCCCTTGCTTGGCCTGCGCGCCGCAAAGGCCCATGCCGCCCTGTGCGCCCGCGGCGTGGTGACCACCGAAGACCTCAAGGTTGCGGCCGAACTGGTGCTGGGGCCGCGCGCCACACAAATGCCGGAACCGCCGGCTGACGACATGCCGCCCGATCAACCCGAGCCGGATACTCAGGACGCTCCCGAACAGTCCAAGGAGCAGGAAACGGTGGATGGGCAGTCGGAAATGGAGATCCCCCAAGAGGTCGTGCTGGAGGCTGTGAAAGCGTTGTTACCTGCGGACTTGCTCGCAAGGATTGCCGCTTCAAAAGCCCCCAAAAGCAGCTCGCAGGGCGGTGGCGCCGGCGCCAAGAAAAAGTCCAACCGCCGTGGTCGCCCCATCCCTTCACGGCAGGGACGGCTTGACGGGACAAGCAAGATCGACCTGATCGCAACGCTTCGGGCGGCGGCCCCGTGGCAGGCTGTGCGGGCCAAAATGGCACCGCATCATCAGGCTTTGCATATCCGGACGCCCGACATTCGCACCAAACGGTTCGAAGAGAAATCCGACCGGCTTTTGATTTTTGTGGTCGATGCCAGCGGCTCTGCTGCGGTATCGCGACTGGCCGAAGCCAAAGGGGCCGTGGAGCTGCTGTTGGCAGAGGCCTATGCCCGTCGCGACCACGTGGCGCTTATCGCGTTCAGAGGCATCCGCGCCGATCTTTTGCTGCCTCCGACCCGGTCTCTGGTGCAAACCAAACGTCGGCTTTGCGCGCTTCCCGGCGGTGGTGGCACACCCCTAGCCTCCGGGTTGAAGGTCGCTCTCGAACTCGCGATGAGCGCGCGTGGAAAAGGCATGACGCCAACCGTCGCCTTGCTGACCGACGGTCGGGCCAATATCGCCCTTGATGGCACCGCCAACCGCAAGGCCGCCAATGACGACGCCGAACTTCTGGCACGGTCCCTGCGCAGCTATGAAACGCCCGCGCTGGTCATCGACATGGGCGCCCGTCCGACAAAACCGCTCGAGGCGCTGGCCAGAACCATGCACGCGCCCTATATCGCCCTGCCGCGTGCCGACGCACAGCGGCTGTCATCGGCTGTCTCGGCCGCCATCGACTGCTAGGCGTCGAAATGAGATGGGAAAACTATCGCGACATCTGGCCGAATGCCGATGCGTCGCAGTTTATGGCCTCGCGTCCACACAGATGGCACGTTCAGGATGCCGGCCCCACAGACGCGCCTGCCCTGCTGCTGCTGCACGGTGCGGGCGGCGCAACTCACAGCTGGCGCGACCTGTTACCGGTTCTATCACAGAATTACCGGGTGATTGCGCCGGATTTGCCCGGACACGGGTTTACACGTCTTGGCGTCATGCAGCGCTCTTCGCTGCCGCTCATGGCACAGGATATCGCCAGCCTTCTTGCCAAACTGGAAGTGGTGCCGTTGGCCATTGTCGGCCATTCGGCTGGCGCCGCTCTGGCGCTGCAACTTGCATTGCTTCAACCGCCCCGTGCCATAATCGGCCTGAACGCTGCGTTAGATGATTTCAAAGGCGTATCCGGCTGGCTGTTTCCGATGATGGCAAAGGTTCTGGCGCTCAATCCGCTGGTCTCGGCCACTTTTGCAAGACTGGCCCGCAACACATCCGTTCAGAACCTTGTTGAAGGAACAGGCAGCCATCTGGATAAGCGCGGTCTTGACTTGTATCGGGCAACCCTCGGAGAGCGGTCCCATATAGACGGCACGCTGACAATGATGGCCCAATGGCGACTGTCCGGATTGAGAGACAGATTGCCGGGCCTCGATGTGCCCACTTTGTTTCTGGCCGGTGGCGGGGATCTGACAGTTCCGCCCGAAACATCCTCGCAAGCCCGAACAATGATGCCGGATGCGCATTTCGAACTGATCGCGGACCTTGGGCACCTGATGCACGAAGAGGCACCCGAAATGATTGCTTCAAAGATCACAAGTTTCCTTAAAACCCTTTGAAGGGCACTGCTCTCCGCTATTCCAAGAGAGGTCAATGAGCTGCCCTCCGAAAATCGGACACTGACGTAAGCTGCAATTTGTAGTCTGCTGATCTTCACTACGAAGGAGATCAGATATGTCGAAACGGAAGCAACATCACCCGGAGTTCAGGGTCTAGGTGGCGTTGGACGCGCTGAAAGGCGAAGAACTGCGCAGCCGGTTCAGGATTCACCCGACGATGATCCATCAATGGAAGCGGGCCTTGCTTGAAGGCGCGTCGGGTGTCTTGGTGCGCGGCAGCCGGAAAGCGCCAGAAGTCGACGAAGAGCAGGTAAAAGACCTGCACGCCAAGATCGGGGAGTTGGCTGTCGCCAATGATTTTTTGTCACGAAAGCTCAAGCCGTGGACCGGAAAGTGAGGCGCAAAATGGCTAGGTCAAATATCCCAAGCCTGTCTGTTGGCAGGCAATGCGCCCTGCTGTCGATGTCGCGGTCGTCATTTTACTATGAACCCAAAGGTGGGAGCGAGATGCACCTCGATCTGATGTGCGTGATCCGCTGGCCAGCAGTCGAAACACAGTTTCGATGAGAGGTGACAAACAATTCCTTGAGACGCCGTTCTATGACGGTAGCCAAATGACGTGCCATTTACGCAGTGAGGGCCACCTCGTAAATGAGAAGCGCATTCGCCGCCTTAGCCGGTTGATGGGTTTCATGCCGATCTACCAGAAACCCTACACCAGCAAGGCCGCTAAGGGGCATAAGATACCCCTACCTGCTGCGGCGTCGACCGGCCCAACCAGCTTCCCCTCTCACACTGTGCTGCCGGGCAGCGGGTGTGCTGACATCACATATCTACCAATGAGGCGCGGCTCATCTCGAACACGTTGGAGGCTGGCTTTTGCGTTGATGCGCTGAACGAGGCATTCCATAGGCAGCAGATCGCACAAAAAAGGGCCGCATGTATCCATGCAGCCCATTTGTTGTTCTCACCAGTGTCACAGGCACGTTCGCCCGAAACGATCCCGCGCTCAGGCGGTTTTTTTCAGCTTGCGACGCATCACCAATCCACCCAGACAGATCAGCAGCAAGGACAGGGACGCGGGCAATGGTACGACTGCCGCAGCCGCAGCCGGAGGCGTACCATACACGCCACTTGTTCCTGACGTCAGCGTAATATCTGTCGCACTTGTGTACAGGCTTCCGACGATGATTGCGTTGCTCAAATTGCCATTTACGCCGTCGGTCGGGTCACCCGTAACAAACCAGTATCCAGTGAAAAAACCGCCACCGTTGACTGTCTCTCCAAACGCGGTGTTCAACTGGTTAACATCACTTTGCAAGCCGGAAGGGTTTGATCCACCACCGGACGAGTTAATCACACCGGCCACATTGATAAAGTTGGTCGCCTTAAGATCGCCCAGCGGGTTGATACCGCCACCGGACTGGAACTGTGTCGTGCCCTGATATCCGGCTGTCGCTAGGTCGTCGTCCCAGCGAATGATGAAAATATCACCAGCATCCCCTGTCACATCGATGACGGTGGAATTTGAATCTTGCGACGTCATGTTGATGATGGTGGTTTCATCAATGGCGTTTTGCGTATTTAATCCGTTCAGGGAGTCGGTTGAAAAATTCTCAAATCAGACTGTGGCTGTCAAACTCGTGACCGTGCTCAATATATTATCAAAATCGCTGATCAATCCGGTGATTGTCGCGTCTTGATCAAACGACGTGAACGCCGTTGTGACGGGAACGTCCGGGCTGGTGTTGTTATCCACGATATCGGACCAAGCACCCACATCGGCTGCGTTGGTCACGATTGTTCCGGAGTAACCGAAACTGCCCGATGTTTCCTCAGTTGCAATATCGCCGTTTACGGCAACATCACCTATATACCCCTTGGATGCACCCTGCCATTTGGCTTTATCGACGCCATTGGTAAACAGCATGTGGTAATCTGCGAGATCACCCATATCGACGTTACCCAACGTGATAGCAAAAGATGGATGTGGCAGAACGAGCAGGCCAACGGCCAATGTCGCTATACGAATCATTACGCCTCCGAAGCTCGGCAACCTAGGGTCAGGACTCATAACCAGAAGATAACGGCTGCGGCGAGAGCGATTGCAGAGAGGAAGACGGTTGGGGATCTGTCGTAACGGGTTGAGATGCGCCGCCAGTCTTTCAGCCTACCGAACATCCTT
>JBLHUT010000012.1:0-26690 GCA_047629975.1 Paracoccaceae bacterium | reverse complement strand
GGGCAAACTCCGATACCAGCTCGAATGCGGCGTCGGTGTCGTTGATGTTGTTGTACGACAGTTCCTTGCCTTGGTGCTGGGTGGCGGTTGCCACGCCCGGGCGGGTATCGCCGGTCACATAAAAGGCTGCGTTCTGATGCGGGTTTTCGCCGTAACGCATTGTTTGCTTGAGCGTTCCGCCAAAGCTGCGCCGGCGCGGCGTGGCCTGCCCGATCGCGCCGGCCATCCACGTCGAAACAGCGCCGTCATAGGCCGCCGTGCGTCCAAGAGCGGTCTGCGCCAGCGCCTGCCGGAAGGGCAGGGTGGTGTTGCCGTCATTTGCCTCCAGTTCGGCCAGAAGCGGGGCGTAATCCTCCACATCGACGACAACCGTCACGAATGCGTGGTTCTTGGCAGCAGAGCGGATCATAGCCGGGCCGCCGATGTCGATATTCTCGATGCAATCGTCATAACTGCCGCCTTTTGCGACGGTGGCTTCGAACGGATACAGGTTGACCACAACAAGGTCGATCGCCCCGATTCCGTGGGCCTCCATCGCGGCGACGTGTTCGGGCAGATCACGCCGGGCCAGCAATCCGCCGTGCACGACAGGGTGCAGGGTCTTGACCCGCCCGTCCATCATTTCGGGAAACCCCGTGACTTCGGCCACATCACGCACCTGCAATCCGGCCGCGCGCAGCGTCGCCGCCGTGCCGCCTGTCGACAACAGATCCACACCGCGCGCCGCAAGCGCCGTGCCCAATTCAACAAGTCCGGTTTTGTCCGACACAGACAGCAAGGCGCGGCGCAGGGGATGGGTCATATCAAAGGTATCCTTCAGGGGTCGAAAAAGTCAGGAATCGTGAAAGTCGGGCACCGCGTCGAACGCAAGATCGCGGATGGCCTGTGGGGTATCGTGTGCTTTGCCCAAGGTCCAGCCGATCTGCTGGCCAAAATCCAATACCCGCCCGCTTAATACGATCTGTTTTGTCGCACGCGGCTTGCGCAGGGAGTTTTCAAGATAGACCGATGGCTCGATCGACACGGTTGCGACCCCGTCATGGCGGAACAACCAAAGCTCGCCGCTTTTGGGCATCAGGGTAACGGCATTTGTGCCTTCATCGAGGGCGGCCATGACGTCGGGGTGCAGATGAAACCGGATCGCAAAGGCAACGCCACGCAAATGGGTGCCGGTCATGACTTGTTCGAACCTGTGGCGTTCAGTGTCGGACACAGCGGCAAGCGTGTCCTCGCCGGCCAATTCCCGCCCATCGCCGGTCAGAAGCAGATTGCGGCTGTGGGTCAATCCATGGCTGGCGCCATAACCGTCGTGGTCAATCACCACCTGCGTTCCGCGGTCCAGTTTTCGACGGTTTATGCCGACCTTCGAGGGACCATCAACGAGAATTTCACCCGATCCGGTCGGAGTTGCAGGGATCAGGTGGCTTGAGGAATATCCGTCGATGCCGAGGGTCGAGTGGCTTGGCGTGGCCCGTCCGGCGCGGTGCCATGTTTCTCCAAATGCAGCCCCCGATCCGCAATTCACGATCAGCGGCCTGCGGCCCGAGGTCAATTCGAACGCCAAAGGTCCGGCATGGGCCTTCAGCGAGGCATCGGCCGACGGGGGAAGAGCCGCGTCAACAACAACCGTCGTGCGCCCGGCAGCCAACCGGATGTAGCCCATCGCAGTTTCGGGAAGCACCGCCCCTGCAGGCGTTTGTGCCCCATCCAGCGCAAGATCAAGCCGCCCCTCGATTCCGGCGCCGCCCCCGTGAAAGCGGGCCAATGCGCCATTCGCATGGCGTAAGGCGCGCAGAACGGGTGCGATACGGTCCAGTGCGGCGCGGTGGCCGCCCAAAGGCGCCCGGCCGGTCGCATAAAGCGCCTGAGCCGTCCATGAAAGAAGCGAAAAAATGGTCAGCAGGTCTTCGGGATTGCGAGAGGGCAGGCCACCGGCCATATCAATCTGAAGGTTGCATTCGTGATCCAGTGCGGCGGCCGCCACGGCAATCTGTGGCTCCAGACCGGCAATCGAGGTGCTGGCATACAGCAGCCCGCCGATAGCTTCGAAGCGGGCCAAACCGGCGGGTGCTGCGTGCCACCGACGCACCAGAAAGCGTGCCTGACGGCCCAGTGCGGTATAAAATGCGGCTGTTTGGGAGGCGTCACGGCCACGCAACAAAAAGGCGCCGTGATCGATCCACCGGATAATGCGGCGTCCGGTAAGCGCGGGCGTCCATCCCGGTCCCGCTCCGCGTGCGTGGCGGGTGATCCACGTAAATGTCCAGTCCTGTGCCTTTTGACGGGATCTGCCGTCACCGATCGCGGCCAGATCATCAAGCCAGCCAAAGCCTTGCACATCGTCTTGAAAGGCATCATTCGGCATTTCCAGATCAAAAATACCGGTATCAGGTGCCTCGACCAACGCGCCGCCAAAGACAAAGTTGCCGGACAAGACCGACTGCCCCCGCACAAACGAGCCAATGGTGCGGGGCTGCGGGTCGCAAACAAATGTGATCGCAGTTCTGGGGCGCGCAGCACGCCACGCGGCATAGCGGTTCATAAGTCCGCTGGATTGGGTGCGAGGCGTCGCGGTGGCGGCCATCGATCTGTCTCTTGTTTGCCCGCTGCGGGGGTGGGGCGGGGGCGCGGTCAGGGTACCTGCCCCGTGGCTTTGTGTAAATATCGTGGCTTTGTGTAAATATCGTGGTCAGTCTTTGTGCAAAACTGCGATAAAGAAACCATCCAGACCGCCTTGATCAGACCATAATTCGGGTGTTAGCCGCAGCCCGCCGGCTTTTGCCTGCCACGCATCGGGTAAATCGGGATGTGCGGCGACGGTCAGGTCGGGGTGTCGTTCAAGGGCGCGTGCCAGTTGTGCCTCGCCTTCGTCGGGTAACAAGGAGCAGGTGCAATAGACGAGCGTTCCACCGGAGCCGAGCATCGACACGGCCTTGTCGATCAGCGCCTCTTGAAGCGCGGCAAGTGATTTGAGCATGCTGGCGTCTTTGACAAATGGCAGGTCGGGATGGCGGCGCAAGGTGCCCGTGGCCGAACAGGGCGCATCCAGCAAGATGGCATCGAAGGGGGCGTCAGGTGCCCAGTTAAGGGCATCAGCCACGACAATCTCTGCCTCCAGCTTGGTGCGCTGAAGGTTTTCGCGCAACCTGCCAAGGCGCGGGCCCGACATATCAAGCGCTGTCACGTGTGCGCCCGCGGCGGCCAGTTGCAGGGTCTTGCCGCCGGGCGCTGCACACAGGTCAAGAACACGCTGACCGGGTTTCGGGGCGAGCAAACGAGCCGGAAGCGCGGCGGCGGCATCCTGGACCCACCACGCACCTTCGTCAAAACCGGGAAGTGCGGAGACTTGCACAGGGTGGTTCAGCCGGATTGTCCCAGTTTCAAGCAGCGCGCCGCCCAACTCCTTGGCAAGCTCTGTGGCATCAACGGAATTTTTCGGTGTCAGGTCAATTGGCGCACCGCGTTCGTGGGCGATCTCCATCAGATCGACCCGCGCGTTGCCAAAAGCCGAAGACAGCCGTCCGCGAAGCCAGTTCGGAAGGCGAGGGGCAGGGGCTTTGCTCCACAGGGTCCGGTCGGCGTCGGCAACCCGCCTGAGAACGGCATTGACCAGTGCGTCGCTGCGGCCTTGTTGCTGCTGACGGGCAAGGGCAACTGCGGCATTGACGACGCCGTGGGGGGCTTGGTCGTCGACCATAAGCTCAACGACGGCGATTCGCAGGATTGCCTGAATGACCGGTGCGGGTGTCTTTTTCAAAAACGGTTTGAGCATGGCGTCGGCGCGGGCCGCATGGCGCAAGGTGGCTGTTGCCATGCGCTGTGCCGTGGCGCGCTCGGACGGGGACAGGTTTGTGAAGGGGGCTGTCTGAACGAGATCGGACAGCATGCGGTGTTGTAACAGGACACCGCCGATCAGCTCCAATGCTGCCGATCGGGCAATAAGCCCTTGAACCTGTGGCCGTGATTGCGCCATGTGCCGTCCTTCAACAGTTGCCGTCCGCTGGTCGCGACGTATATCATGAAGCGAGAGGGCTCAAGGACAGACAATGACACAGATGACGGAAGAAGAGCGACGCAAAGGATTGCCCGAGGCCGCACGCCGCGCCCTGATGGAGGCTGACGCGCGCAAACATGCCGCGCAGGTCGAAGAGCCGCCTATCGAGTTGGGGGGGCGCAAGGGGCCGGATCCTGTACGATACGGCGATTGGGAGAAGAAGGGCATCGCGATAGATTTCTGATGCCGGAGGGTACTGAACGGGCGTCTCCCGCCAAAGCGACAACGCGGCTGTTGCCGCGGAGCGCTTTTGTTGGGCCCAGCCGGGTGGCTTCGGCCTTTGGCCGGTAGCCACCCGGCTCCTGCGCACAATAACATTATGTAATACTTGGAACTTCAGGAATTATCTGAGTTTCAGATCGGCGTATTGCCCTGTGCCTTTGTCAGAAATGAAGCGTACGGTGTCGCCATTTACCTGCACCATCTGGCAATTAAAGCCCAGATCACGGCTGCCCCAGACAAGATCACGACAAAAATAGCCGCCCTGCCAGTTCCAGTTGACGGTAACATCACGCCCGAAACCGCGCCCCAAAATCTGTCCGTCAGGGGCAGCCTCAAGCCTGATGCCAAAGCGCGTCATCTGTTTGCCCGAGATCAGGGAAACAAACTCTGACTTTTGTTCGACCGTCACGAATTGCTCCGCAGAAACGGTCGTCGGAAAATTCCAGAGCGCAAATGTGCACACAACCGTCAGTGCACGAAGCATTGGTTTGCTCGAAACAGGGAATCCGGCCATCGCTACTCTCCTGACTATTTTAAACAAGTATACGGCCCACAGGGTTTCGCAGATGTGAATTTGTTGAAAATTATCCTTAGTGCGCGGTGAAATGCTTAAACAGGGGGGCTGTGTCGGCGAAATGATGCGCGGATTACAGTCCCAACACATCCAGCATGGAATAATGGCCGGGCCCGCGCCCTTGCCCCCACAACGCAGCCCTGAGCGCCCCTTTTGCGAACAAGGCGCGGTCGCTTGCCTTGTGGGTGAGCACAATGCGCTCGCCTTGTCCGGCAAATATCACATCATGCTCGCCGATGATGTCGCCACCACGGATTGCGGAAAAGCCGATGTTGCCGGGCTTGCGGGCCCCTGTGATCCCGTCGCGGGCGGCTTCATAGAGCTCCGACAAAGGCTTGCCGCGCCCTTCGGCGGCGGCCTCTCCCAGCATCAAAGCTGTACCCGAGGGGGCGTCGACCTTGTGTCTGTGATGAGCTTCGACGATTTCGATGTCAAAATCTTCGTCAAGGGCGGCGGCAACCTTTTTGGTCAGTTGTACCAACAGGTTGACGCCAAGGCTCATGTTTCCCGCCCGCACGATGACAGCGTGGTGCGCGGCGGCGTCAATCTTGACCAGATCGTCATCGGTCAGGCCGGTCGTTCCAATCACGTGAACCGCACGGGCCTGAGCGGCCAGAGCGGCAATCGCGACCGTCACGGCGGGCGTGGTGAAATCGATCACCGCCTGCGCGTTTGCCAATGCCTCGAGCGGGTCGTCGGTGAGCGTTACGCCAAGAGGAGCGCCGCCCATTGCTTCTCCGATGTCGCGCCCCAACCAGTCGTGACCGCTTCGCTCGATTGCGCCGACAAGTCGCATCCGGTCGCTGTCGGTAACCAGCCGTACCAGCATTTGCCCCATGCGGCCCGATGCGCCCATCACCACGATCCCCGGAAGCTCTGTCATCTGTCACATATCCTTTTAATGTGTCTTTCGATATCTCTTTTGCCGCAAAGCCGTGCTTGCGGGTTCTGTTGCTAGTCCTTAGATGGAAGTCATGGCGAAAAACAAGTTCCATACCAGCGCGGGCCCGTCACAAAGGCAATTGCGCGTCGGCGAGTTGATCCGGCGCACACTTTCCGAAGTGTTGTCGCGGGGCGATATCCACGATCCGGACCTGAGCCGGATGTCGATAACTGTCGGTGAGGTGCGCACCTCGACCGATCTGAAGGTTGCGACGGCCTATATTCTGCCACTTGGTGGTGAGAATGCCGAAGAGGCACTGAGTGCATTGCGCCGAAACCGGTATGAATTGCGACGGGTTATCACCAAAAAACTGATGCTCAAGCACGCGCCCGATATCAAGTACCAGATCGACGATACGTTCGAGCGGATGGATAACACCCGCCGGTTGCTGGCTCAGGATCATGTGATGCAGGATCTGGCCACTCCTGAAACCGACGCGACTTTGGACTCTGTCGATTCGGATGGCGGTGGCGTGAAGCCGAATGACCAAGACAATGAACGCGCGCCGGACTAGCCTGTTTTCGGGAGGTGTCTTTGCGACGCTGTGCGCGTTTGCGACCAGCGCGCAAGCTGAGTGCAAGCCAGTCGTCTTTAAAGACGCGCGATATACCGTTTGTTCTTTTGAGGCTGGTGTGGACGACATCCGCTTGTTTCACAAAAATCAGAAAGGCGAGGTGCTTGGCTCTTTCGGTGCGGTTGCGCGCGATCTTGCGGACCGTGGCGAACGCCTTGTTTTTGCAATGAACGGCGGCATGTACCACTCCGACAGAAGCGCCGTCGGGCTTTACATCGAGAATGGCACACAAAGTGCGCGGTTGATCACCTCCGAGGGGCCGGGAAATTTCGGGCTGCTTCCGAACGGCGTGTTCTGTGTTGAAAAAGACCGGGCCAGCGTGATCGAAAGCCGCCGGTTTGCCGCCACCCCGCGGCCGTGTGACCATGCCAGCCAATCAGGCCCGATGTTGGTCATCAAGGGCGCATTGCACCCGCGGTTTCTGGTCGACAGCGACAGTGTGCACCGGCGCAACGGGGTCGGGGTCAGTGCTGATGGAAAAACGGTTGTTTTTGCGATTTCAGACGACAGGGTAAACTTTTACGACTTTGGAAGCCTGTTTCGCGATTATCTTGGGCTGCCTGATGCTTTGTATTTTGACGGGAAAGTGTCCCGGATGTTTGCATCCGACCTGGGGCGGTCGGATGTCGGGTTTGCGCTGGGCCCGATTGTCGGTGTGGTTTTGCCACCGGATGTGCCCAAGCCCTAGATCAGTGAGCGGTACGGGCGGCGTCCATCAAGCGGCGCATTTGTGCGATTGCGGTGTCCAGCCCCAGAAATATCGACTCCGCGATCAGAAAATGACCGATGTTCAGCTCTGCTATTTGCGGAATTGCGGCAATTGGCGCCACCGTGTCAAAGTTCAAACCGTGCCCGGCATGCACCTCAAGGCCCAGTTCGCTGGCGAAATGCGCCATTTCCGTCAGGTGCAGTAGTTCGGCGTCGCGGCGGGCAAAGTGTCCTTCAGCGTGAAAGTCGCAATAGGCGCCTGTGTGAAGTTCGATGACAGGTGCCCCGATCCGGTGTGCGGCAGCAATCTGTGCGCGATCAGCACCGATAAAGATCGACACCCTGCAACCTGCTTCGGTCAGCGGGGCGATGAAATCTTTCAAACGAGCCTCGTCGGCGACGACATCCAGCCCGCCCTCTGTTGTCCGCTCTTCGCGCTTTTCGGGCACAAGGCAGACTGCATGAGGTTTGTGGCGCAGGGCGATTGCCTGCATTTCGGCGGTTGCGGCAGCTTCGAAGTTGAGCGGAACAGACAGCCCCCCCATCAGCGCGTCGATGTCGCTGTCGATGATGTGGCGTCGGTCTTCGCGCAGGTGCGCGGTGATCCCGTCTGCTCCGGCGTCCTGTGCCAGAAGCGCGGCGCGCAGTGGATCGGGGTACGCGCCACCACGGGCATTGCGCACAGTGGCAACGTGATCGATATTGACACCCAGACGTAAGGTATTTGACATGTTCGGCTCCTTTCCGGGGCTTGCTCAATTGAATGTGCGTGACAAGGTCGGCAGGTCAAGGGGCAGATAGGCTCCAAACCGAATATAGGGCGAAACAAAAAACGGGTTCTTGCGCGATCGGGTTGGATGTCGGGCTGTCTTTGATGGCGTGACTGACCGGCCCAGAGATCCTTTGTTGCCGGCGGTGGGACGGTTTTGAGCCCTCGGCCCAGAACCTCGGGGCGGCGCAGGCGGCTCATACCGACAAGCTGTTTTCAGAGTTACCTGATGGACAGTTGCGTATTCGAGATATCGGCGCAGGTGCGGGGGCGACGGCGGCCAAACTGATCACGCGCAGGCATACGGTTGATATTGTGACCCCTTTAGATCGTTCGGCGCAGCGGTGCCGTGTAAATGCGTCTTAAGAAGCTGTTTGTGAATGCTTTCTCAAGGATTTCAAGGAAACGAGGCCCTATGATCTGTGTCTGTTTTCCGAGAGGTTTCAATACATCAAGCCGGAGCATTCCTTGTCGCGGATGGCTACGTTGTCCCGCCCCGGGGGGGCGGTTCTGATCGCCGATTGTTTCCGGTCGGCACACTGCAAAGGGGGACAGCGCAGCCGGACAGCCGGAAGCAAACATGGGTTGGTACTGAAGTATTCCGCGCTTGAAAAATTTGATCTGACGCTTGTCCAGCAAGAAAATATAACCGACGCAGTCGCGCCTTTGATCGACATCGGGCAGGCCCTGTTCAATGTGACCGGAAAAGGCGTGGTGCGGGTTGATGCGGAAGTGTCCGCCAGGAAGCCTGTGCTGCGCTGGATCACGGCGCGCTTCATGAGGCTTGTTGCGGGTGAGCGGCGTCTGTTTTGGCGCAGGGAGCGTTTGTGCGAGCAAAAACGAGTGCCTGCTGCGTTTTGTCATTATAATCGGTACATGGTTCCCCGACTCAGGGTGCCGCAAATGCGCCGTTGAAGTGTGGCGACCGGGTCGCGGTGGCACGGAGTTTTTGGTCGTTGCAAGGCAGGCTTTGCTGTCAAATCAGGCTTTGGTTGTGCAGAGTTTCTAGTGTGGAGTGGAGGAGGTTGCTTGTGTCAAAAATAACACCGGTTGAATGCTGCGCCGTGACGGGCGCGGTGTTTGCTGCGGCCACAAAGAGAAATTCCGATGGAAGCTGAATTCGCGGTATTGTTACAGCAGGCCTCTGTGATCTGGGACCAGATCGAGGTGGCGGCACGGGGATTGTTGCGCCCGAGGCAATTGTATCAGGTCGGAGCGCTTTTTGTCATATTTGCGCTGTCCTATGGTGTCGTGCGCCTGTTCGGGGCGCGGATTTACGACCGGATGCGGGGACTTGGTGGCACACCGAAATGGCAGCTTCGGGTGCTGCTGGTCCTGCACAGCCGCTTGCAGTTGATCCTCTTTGTCGTGTTTGCCCGCGTGTCGATTGCGATAGCCGAGCAATTGAGCCCGTGGCCATCGACACGGTATCTTTTGGTTCTGGCTGTGACCATTTCGACGGCGTGGTTGATTGTGGCACTGGCCAGCCGGCTGGTGAGCAACAATTTGTTGCGGGTGTGTGTGTCGTGGGGTGCGTGGATCTATGTAACGCTTTACTATACTGCCTTGCTGGAACCGACGATGCTTTTGCTCGATCATCTGGCCATCGACCTTGGCAGTTTCCGGCTCTCCTTGCTGACGGTCCTCAAGGCGGTGGTAATTATCGGTTTGATGGTCACACTGGCGCGGTTGATCACCACGTCGACCACAGTGCGTATCCGGCGCAACCCTGACATTTCTCCGTCGATGCAGGTGCTTGCGGTCAAGTTGCTTCAGATCGTGATGTATGGAACGGCGTTTTTCATTGGCATGAAGATGGTCGGGTTCGACCTGACGGGGCTTGCGTTTTTGTCCGGTGCGGTCGGGTTGGGGCTGGGATTCGGGCTGCAAAAAGTTGTCTCGAACCTTGTCTCGGGGCTGATTATTCTTTTGGACAAATCGATCAAGCCGGGCGATGTCATCAGCCTTGGCGAGACTTTCGGCTGGATCAACGCGCTTGGGGCGCGGTACGTGTCTGTCGTCACGCGCGACGGCAAGGAATACCTGATCCCCAACGAGGATCTGATCACGGGGCAGGTTGTTAACTGGTCCCATTCCAATGAATTCGTACGCCTCGATATCTATTTCGGAGCGGCTTATCACAACGATCCGCATGTTGTGCGGGCTTTGGCTGTTGCGGCTGCAAAACAGGTGCCGCGCGTTTTGGGAGATCGTGCGCCGGTCTGTCATATTGTTGGCTTTGGCGACAGTTCGGTCGATTACATCCTGCGCTTCTGGATCAGTGACCCTACCGCAGGGTTGACGAATATCAGAGGAGCGGTGTTTCTGGCCCTGTGGGACGCATTCAAATCGTCGGGCATCGATATCCCCTTTCCGCAACGAGAGGTTCGAATGGTCGGTGGTCCCGATATGTCGCCTGTTGGCAACGCGGTGTAGGCTGTTTTCGATGAGAAGTGTCCTGCAACGCCCCGTCGGCGTGTGCGCCAAAAGAAAAAGTCGCCATTCGGCAAAAATGGCACTATCATGCAAAGTAGCGACGTTGCGAAGTTGTGACTTTGACCGCGTCGATTTAAATGCTAAGAAACTTTTTGCCCAGCGTCAGGGCTCTGCTGGCGCACATGCATAGGAGGACGATGTCCTGTCTCACGCTACACAGGTTGCCCATGATGGTGCAGCGCAAGGTGCCCCAATGACGGTGGCGCATACGGCTTTGACCAGCGAAGAATTGCTGGACTGTATTTTAACACAACTCGACGAAGACAAGGCCGAGGAGATCGTTCAGATCGGTCTGCGCGGGAAATCCGAAATGGCCGATTATATGGTCATTTGCACGGGTCGGTCCTCTCGTCAGGTGTCTGCACTGGCTGAAAAGCTGGTTGACAAGCTCAAGCAAGACCACGGCCGGTTCTGCAAGATCGAAGGCAGAGAGACGGGCGATTGGGTCCTGATCGATGCTGGTGATGTGATCGTGCATGTCTTCCGTCCCGAGGTTCGGGATTTTTACCAGCTCGAGAAGATGTGGTTGCCTGCCAGCATGTCGCCGACGACTCCGCCACACGCCTGAGGGTGCGAATCAGTGTCGTTGCGGTCGGGCGGTTGCGCACGGGCGCCGAAAAGCAGCTGATTGATGATTATCTGGCCCGCGTCGGGAAAACCGGACGCGGGCTTGGTCTTGGCCCGGCACAAGTTATCGAGGTCGAGGATCGTAAAGGTGGAGGCAAAGCCACCGAAGCCGATTTGTTGCGAAAGGCGGTCCCTGACGGGGCCGTGTTGGTCGCACTTGACGAGCGGGGCAAGGCGATGTCGTCGCCCGCGTTCGCAGATCATCTGGCGGAGTGGCGCGATGCCGGTCGTCGGGATGTGGCGTTTTTGATCGGGGGGGCTGATGGTCTTGACCCGGTGCTGGTTGATCAAGCCGACATGACCCTTTCGTTTGGCAAAATGGTGTGGCCCCACATGTTGGTTCGGGTGATGCTGGCCGAGCAACTTTACCGCGGGTGTGCCATTCTGGCCGGAACGCCCTATCACAGGGTCTGAAGCACAGGATTTTTCTGCTCTGATCCGGTTTGCGGCCCTTTGTAACGTGTGAACCGTGCTTACATGAGGTAAACCTCCACCCACAGGTCCAGCATTTCCGAGAGGCACATCATGAGCAACAAATCACCGGTCGTTCTTTGTATTCTCGACGGATGGGGACAGCGTGAAGCCCCGGAAGGAAATGCGCCTGTGCTGGCGCATACGCCGACGTTTGACGGCTTGATGCGCGACTGGCCCCACGCGACGCTGATTACGCACGGGCCAGACGTTGGATTGCCGCGCGGGCAAATGGGCAATTCGGAAGTCGGACATACCAATATCGGAGCAGGACGTGTTGTGGCCATGGACCTCGGGCAGATCGATTTGGCAGTCGAAGAGGGAACCTTTGAAGTCGAGCCGGCGCTATTGGCGTTAATCGCGAATGTAAAAGCCGCGGGTGGCGTGGCCCATTTGCTCGGAGTTGTGTCGGATGGTGGCGTGCATGGTCACGTTTTGCACATGCTTGCTGCGGCGCGTGCGATTGTTGCGCACGGGGTGAAGGTGATTGTTCATGCTGTGACTGACGGTCGTGATGTCGCCCCGCGATCTGCCCACAAGTATGTTCAGCAGTTGCTTTATGGTCTGCCCGACGGGGCGCGGATCGGCACGGTGAGCGGTCGGTATTTCGCCCTGGACCGCGACAATAGATGGGAGCGTGTAGAGCGCGCTTATGAGGCAATTGTGCATGGCCGCGGGTTGGCTGCGACGGGTGCTGTCGAAGCGCTTGATCTGGCCTATGACACGGGTGAAAGCGATGAATTCATCGAACCGTGCGTGGTGGATGGATTTGAGGGGATTGCCGACGGAGACGGGGTGTTTTGTCTGAATTTCCGTGCCGACCGCGCGCGCGAAATTCTTGCTGCGATCGGCGACCCTGCGTTCGACGGGTTTGACACGGGCCGGCGGCCCGCCCTGTCAGGGTTTTTGGGCATGGTTGACTATTCCGTACGTCATACGGGGTACATGACTGCTGTTTTCCCCAAACAGAAGATCGCCAACACGTTGGGGGCGTGGGTGGCCAGCTACGGCAAGCGACAGTTCCGGTTGGCCGAGACCGAGAAATACCCGCATGTCACGTTCTTTTTGAACGGCGGGCAGGAAACGCCCGAAGAGGGGGAGGCGCGCTTTATGCCTTCGTCTCCCAAGGTTGCGACCTATGACCTTCAGCCCGAAATGTCCGAGGCTGAAGTGACACAATCTTTTCTGGGAGCCATTGCAGAAGGTTACGATCTAATCGTGGTTAATTACGCCAATCCGGACATGGTTGGCCACACTGGAAATATCGACGCGGCGGTGCGCGCGTGCGAGGCTGTGGATGCCGGCTTGGGGCAAGTTGTGCCTGCGATCCTTGCTGCGG
The DNA here is from genome assembly GCA_047629975.1 of Paracoccaceae bacterium. Classification (GTDB taxonomy): domain Bacteria; phylum Pseudomonadota; class Alphaproteobacteria; order Rhodobacterales; family Rhodobacteraceae; genus JBLHUT01. The sequence continues at coordinate 13,913 of JBLHUT010000012.1, read as the reverse complement.
GCGGGGCGTTGATACTGACGGCCGATCACGGGAATTGCGAGATGATGATCGATCCTGAAACGGGGGGGGCGCACACGGCGCATACCCTTAATCCGGTATCGGTGATTGTTGCGGGTGGACCTGTGGGGGCGCATGTGCGTGATGGCCGGTTGGCCGATCTTGCGCCGACGGTGCTGGATCTGATGGGGCTGCCGCAGCCTCATGAAATGACCGGACGGAGCCTTTTGCAGGCATGATGCGCCGGTGCCGTCTGGTTGTGATGGTTGTTTTGGCAGTGATGGCCGCGGGTGCGGTGCGGTCACAACAGGACGACCCGACACAGATGGCACGCCGCGCCTCGGTGCAATTAACCGCAGCGGCAGAAGCGTTGGGCGCGGCGCAAGGCGCGCGCGACCGTGTGGCAGCACTCACCCGTACGGTGCAGGCCTATGAAGAGGGTCTGGGGGCGTTGCGGGCTGGAATGCGCATTGCCGCGACCCGCGAAAGCACGCTTGAACTGATATTCGAGGCCAAGCGCGAAGACGTCTCGCGGCTTGTCGGGGTGTTGTCAACGATGGAGCGGTCTTCGGGGCCTATGTTGTTGCTGCACCCGTCCGGCCCTGTGGATACGGCCCGGGCCGGTATGATCGTGTCCTCTATCACCCCTGCCTTGCACGCCGAGGTGGCGGCCTTGCGCCGGACGGTCGAGGAAGTGTCGCTGTTGCGTGTCTTGCAGCAGACTGCGGCAGAGACATTGGTTGAGGGGCTGCGCGGGGCACAAGAGGCCCGCCGGCTTTTGTCTTTTGCTGTGGCTGAACGGGTTGATTTGCCGCGCCGGTACGACGCAGACCCCGACGCGCTGCGCAGGTTGGTCGAAAGCGCGGGCACACTTGAGAGTTTCGCGGCAGGTCTGGGCCAGATCCCCATTGCTGGCGCAGATTTGTCGCCGGTGGTCCGGTTCACGGCCCGTAAAGGAACGCTTGAGCTTCCTGTCGCGGGGCGGGTGTTGCGCGGGTTTCAAGAGGCCGATGCAGCGGGGGTGCGGCGACCGGGGCTGATACTTGCAACGCTTCCCTACAGTCTGGTGACGGCGCCGATGCCGGCGACAATTCGGTATGCGGGGCCGTTGCTTGATTACGGAATGGTGATAATTCTTGAACCTGACGACGATATCTTGATGGTGGTCGCCGGGCTTGATCAGGCTTATGGTGTCGTTGGGCAAGTGATTGCCCAAGGAGATGCTATCGGGCTGATGGCGGGGCAGCGTGCCGGAAAAGACAATCGGTCAGAGTTTGTTGCCCCGCGTGTCGATCTGGGTGGTGCCGAGCGTTCGGAAACGCTCTATATAGAAATAAGATCGGGGCAAACCCCCGTAGACCCGGCCGACTGGTTCGCCGTGACAAAGGACGGATAGGACAAGACATGAACAGATTTGTAATCGCCGCAGTGGGTGGCATCATCGCAGGCACCGTATTGACCACACAGGTTGCCGGGCCTCTGATCGCACAGGAAACGAACCGAAGCTCGTCTGTCTATGAGCAGCTTGATCTGTTCGGCGACATTTTCGAGCGTATCCGCGCCCAATACGTCGAGCCGGTCGATGAGGCCGAGCTGATCGAGGCGGCGATCAACGGGATGCTCACATCTCTTGATCCGCATTCCAGTTATTTGTCGCCAAAAGATGCAAGCGACATGCGCGTTCAGACCCGTGGAGAGTTTGGCGGGTTGGGCATCGAGGTGACGCAGGAAGAGGGCTACGTTAAGGTCGTCTCTCCGATTGATGACACCCCCGCCGACGAAGCGGGCATCGAGTCGGGTGATTTCATCACCCACGTTGACGGCGAAAGCGTTCTGGGACTGACGCTTGATAGTGCAGTTGACCTGATGCGCGGGCCTGTTGGGTCGGAAATCGTTATTACTGTCGTGCGCGAAGGGGAAAACGAACCGTTCGATGTGACCATCGTGCGCGATACGATCAAGTTGACGGCTGTGCGGACCCGAACACAAGGCGACACCGTCGTGCTGCGGGTAACGACTTTCAATGACCAGACCTACCCGAACCTCGAAAGCGGGTTGGCCAGTGCGGTCGAAGAAGCCGGTGGAATGGACGCGGTGAACGGTTTTGTGCTTGATCTGCGCAATAATCCCGGTGGCCTGCTGACACAGGCAATCAAAGTGTCCGATGCCTTTTTGGACAAGGGCGAGATCGTCTCGACCCGCGGGCGTGCCCCGCAGGACGGCGACCGTTTCAACGCGACACTCGGTGATCTTGCCATGGGCAAGCCGATTGTCGTGCTGATTAACGGTGGCTCTGCGTCGGCCTCGGAAATCGTTGCAGGAGCGTTGCAGGATCATCGCCGCGCGGTAGTTATCGGTGAAAAGAGCTTTGGCAAAGGGTCGGTTCAAACGGTCATGCCGCTACGCGGTAACGGTGCGATGCGCCTGACCACTGCGCGGTACTACACCCCGTCGGGCCGCTCGATTCAAGCGTTGGGCGTGTCGCCCGACATTGTTGTCGTGCAGCCGCGTCGTGATCTGGAAGCCGAAGCCGCCGCTGCGGAGGAAGAGGCAAACAGTCGCCCGCGTCGGTCGGAAGCCGATCTTCGGGGCAGCCTGAACAACGATTCCATCAGTGAAGACGAGCGCCGGATTATCGAAGAGGACCGTCAGAAGGTCGAGGATGCGGCCCAACTTCGTCAAGAAGATTATCAGTTGGCCTATGCCATTGATATTCTCAAGGGTTTGGCTGCTTTGAGTGTTGATAATACAAAATAATTTCTGGGTCCGGCCGGATATTCGATCTGGCCGGACCTTTGTGTTTACAGGTGTTTTACACCTGTCGCTTTGAAAAGGTCGGTACGCTATGAATGTTCAAGACCTTCCCTACCGACCCTGTGTTGGGGTGATGCTGTTGAATGCCGAGGGCCATGTTTTCGTGGGACAACGTCGCGATCACGAGGGAGCCGCGTGGCAGATGCCACAAGGCGGGATCGAGCATGGCGAGGACCCTCGTGAGGCGGCCTTACGCGAACTCGAAGAAGAAACAGGGGTGACACCCGATCTTGTGCAGTTTCTGGCCCAGACCGATGACCCGGTGTATTATGACCTCCCGCCGCATCTGGTTGGCAAGCTCTGGAAAGGGCGGTTCCGGGGGCAAGAACAGATCTGGGTGTGCTACCGGTATCTTGGTGAGGACAGCGATGTGAACATCGAAACTGCCGAACCCGAGTTTTCCGAATGGCGCTGGCTTGAAGGTGAGGATCTGGTTGAAAATATCGTGCCGTTCAAGCGTGCGGTTTATGAAGAGGTGGTTGGCGCATTTTCGGTCTATCTGGGATAATCAGGCAAAGCATTCTTCTGTTTGTGTGCCTTGGCGTTGCGACACCGGCATCTGCCTTGTCGTGTTTGCCGGCTGATGCCGTGCGCTCCTATAAAGAAGCAGCCGCTTCGGAGGAGGCGTACAGGGTTATTTCGGGCTCAATTTCGCTTTTAGCACGCCCCGATGGCCCCTTGCGTCAAAGCGTGGCACTTCCGGGGGTCGTGACAGGTGCCATTCTTGGTGCCGGCGGATTCGCAGGAGAGTTATCATTTCCTGTCACGGTGCAGGTAAATTGTTTTGGCCCCTGGTGCGGTGCCGTGCCCGAAGAGGGTGCCGCGCTGGTGTTTGTGCAAGAGACGCCCGAGGGGTTGGTTCTGATAAGCGAACCTTGTCCGCAATGGTATTTTGCAAGCCCCCAAGCCGGTATTTCCGACAAAATCGAGGCCTGCCACGTGACCGGTGAATGTGTCGAAACACCGTTCTAATCGGCGCGCTTTGCTTTTGATTTCTTTGCAGCCTTCCGGCCAAGTTCAGCCAATTTAGCTTTGATCATGCCTTTTCGGCGATTTTGGTAGGCCGTTATCAACGGCAAAGAGATGTAGTAAACGATCGTTGCAGTCACCAGACCCGGCAGGATACCCCCGATCAAATAGGGAAAGAACACATCATCATAGAATTGGAGCAAGCCGTGCCAATCGGCGTTCTGATCGTTAAACATGGCATAGAAATTATGTGTCAGATCGCTGCTGGCATCGACAAATTTTCCTAAAAGCGAGCGATTGACCTCTGTATCCGAGGCCGTGCCAAGAAAGAACTGTCCGGTCGAAAGCGAGATGACACCGATCGGGAAATAGGTCACCGGGTTGCCAAAAAAGGTCCCGAGCAGAGCCGCAAGCATATTTCCCCTTACACAGCGCGCAACAATGGCAGCGACGACGAAATGCACACCGTAAAACGGTGTAAAAGTTGTGAACACTCCGGCAAACAAGCCGCGTGCGATTCGGTCCGGAGTATCGGGCAAGCGTCTGACCCTGTGGCGCACATATTGCGCCGCACGGCCCCAGCCGCCTCTGGGCCAAAGGCTTTCCAGTCCGACACGCAACCAGCTCCGTTTATCGCGACGCTTGAAGACCAAGCCTGTATCCGTCCTTTCGACTTATCCTGAAACCTCAGGTTTTGTGTTTTGCATTGCGCACACGGGCAAGTTCGACCACATCGTTATCCGCCTCAAGCGCTGTCATGACCATATGCAGGTGTTCAACATCCCTGAGTTCGATGTCTACCATGAGACGGTAAAAATCTGGCTTCCGATCCAAGAAAGTCATGTCAGAGATATTGGCCTTTTGTTCGCCAATCAAGGTGCACAAACGCCCTAACACGCCTGCGTCATTGGTAATTGTCATCTCGAGTGTGATGTCATGGACCGCGGCATGGGGCCCCGAATGCCAATGCAGATCAATCCAGCGATCTGTCTGGTCTTCCAGCGGCGCAAGTGCGAGGCAGTCGATAGCGTGAACAATAACGCCTTGCCCGCGTTGTGTGATCCCGACAATGCGCTCTCCGGGAAGGGGCAAACAACACGGCCCGCGTTTGGATGTCTGTTCAGATGACAATCCCAGAACCGCCCGGTCGCGCCCGACCTCGTTTCCGGATCGGGCATCAGCGAGTTCGGGGTAAAGAACAGACACTACATCGCGGGCGGTTAATTCGGCACTGCCAAGCCGCGCAAGAAGTTCTTCGCGGTTCCGGATGCCCAAATGACGCGCCGCGGTTGTCAGTGCCTTATCGGTCGCGCGCTTGCCGACATGTTCGAATGCTACGCGGGCCAACTCTTGTCCCAGCTTGATAAAGCGTTCGCGGTCTTCGGCGCGCAGTGATTTTCGGATCGCCTGTTTTGCGCGACCGGTTATGGCGATATCCAGCCAAGTTGATTGCGGGCGCTGCCCTTCGGCGGTGATGACTTCGACCGATTGGCCATTCTTAAGGCGGGTCCAAAGCGGCACGCGCATCCCGTCAACCTTGGCGCCAACACATTTGTCGCCGATGCGAGTGTGGATGCCATAAGCATAGTCTATCGGTGTCGCCCCTTTTGGCAGTTTGATCACCTCGCCCTTGGGCGTAAAACAAAACACCTGATCGGAGTACATTTCGAGCTTCACATGCTCGAGAAACTCGTCGTGGTCGGATTCGTCAAACCGTTCTGTCAGCTGTTGTATCCAGTTTCCCGGATCAACCGCAAAAGGGTTCTTCGTGCGAACACCGTCCTTATAGGCCCAGTGGGCCGCAACGCCGGCTTCGGCGACTTCGTGCATTTCAGTTGTCCGGATCTGCACCTCGACCCGCTTTCCGTCGCGTCCCGAAACAGAGGTTTGGATGGAGCGATATCCGTTGGACTTGGGTTGCGAAATATAGTCCTTGAAGCGGCCCGGAACGGCGGTCCATCGGGCATGGATCGCGCCAAGCACACCGTAGCAATCCTCCCGGCTGTTCGTGATTATGCGAAAGCCGTAGATGTCGGACAAGCGTGAAAACCCTTGCCCCTTTTGCTGCATCTTGCGCCAGATCGAGTAGGGTTTTTTTGCACGCCCGACCACCACGGCCTTGATCCCCGCCTTGTCCAGCTCGAGCCGGACATCGGCAGTGATTTTTTCGATCACGTCACCGGTTTCCTTGCGCAACGTCACAAAGCGCCGCATGATCGAGGCACGGCCTTCGGGGTTGATGACGTGAAACGCCAGATCTTCGAGTTCTTCGCGCATCCATTGCATACCCATGCGCCCGGCGAGTGGCGCAAAGATATCCATTGTCTCGCGGGATTTCTGAGCCTGCTTATCGGGATGCTGATATTTGATCGTGCGCATATTGTGCAAACGATCGGCCAGCTTCACCAGAATAACGCGCATATCCTTGGACATGGCGATGAAGAGCTTGCGAAAGTTTTCCGCCTGTTTTGTCTCGGTCGAGCTGAGCTGAAGATTGGTGAGTTTGGTAACACCATTCACCAGCTCGGCGACATCGCTGCCGAACAGTCGTTCCACTTCGGCGTAATTTGCCTTGGTATCTTCAATCGTATCGTGGAGCAGTGCGGTGATGATGGTCGCATCATCCAAACGTTGTTCTGTCAGCAAGCGGGCGACAGCAACAGGATGGGTAAAGTAAGGCTCGCCAGAGTGGCGCGTTTGGCCAGCGTGCATACGCTGGCCATAATCATAGGCGTCACGAATCAGTGACGCGTTGCATTTTGGATTATATCTCATGACGAGCGCGACCAGGTCGTCTGCTGTGGTCATTCCTGCGCTACTCCGATCCGGGTAGGATTATCCCTGACCTTGAGCTTCCATAAGCGCGCGCAGCAGCTTCTCCTCGGACATGTCGTCTGATTCGGGCTTATCAGGCTCTCCCCCCATCAAAAGCGCCATGGCGTCTTCTTCGGGTTCGTCGATTTCGATTTGTGTCTGGTTGGCTTCGATCATGCGCTCGCGCAGGTCGTCGGCCAATTGCGTTTCGTCTGCAATTTCGCGCAAGGAAACAACGGGGTTCTTGTCGTTGTCGCGGTCAACAGTGATTTGTCCACCGGCAGCGATTTCACGGGCACGGTGCGCCGCGAGCATTACCAGCTCGAACCGGTTCGGGACTTTGTCAACGCAATCTTCGACCGTCACACGGGCCATAGGGTGCTCCAATATTTTGGCTGGGTATCAAGAGGGCCTTTTACTCCGTGATGCCTGTATTGGCAAGGGGGGGCGGAACGGGAGTAACGTCTGCCACGTCTTCGGGAGCGAGGGCGGCAATCATTCGGGAAACGGTCACGCCAAGAACGGGATGGCGCCATGCGTGTGCGATATCGGCAAGCGGCACCAGCACGAAAGCACGATCCTGAATACGCGGATGGGGAAGGATCATCCTATCGGGTGCGCTCTTGATTTGCTCTGCGGGCGGGAGGGTCTGCCAGTGCAAAAATGCCGCTTTATCGGGATGCACCAGTCCGGCGTAATCGAGCAGGTCAAGATCAAGGGTGCGTGCAGCCCAACGGTTGGTGCGACGCCTGTCGAATTCTGCCTCGATTGCATGCAGCACATCAAGAAGATCTTGTGGGCCCAGTGATGTCCGCAAGTGGGCGGCTGCGTTTACATAATCTGGGCCGGCACCCTTTGGCATGCAGGGCGTGGCAAAAAACCTGCTGGTGTGAAGCACCTGAACCGAATCACTTTCAAGCAGTGCAAGAGCGTGCATTAGCGTGTCGATCGGGGGGCCGGAGGTTGACGTTACGTTAGAACCTAAGGCTATAAGGGCATTCATCGTGCCACTTTCATCTACGAAGGGTTGCGGCACCTTAAAAAATCCCTATTTTCTGCGGGCTACGTCTGTCGGCTGCTGATCCACTCTCTAGGCGACTTGGCGGAGTTTTTACAGGAAGGATTTTTTATGTTTTATCGGGACGAACGGCTCGCGCTGTTCATAGATGGCTCTAATCTTTATGCGGCGGCCAAGTCGCTGGGTTTCGATATCGATTACAAATTGCTTCGGCAGGAGTTCATGCGCCGCGGGAAGCTTTTGCGGGCATTCTACTACACAGCACTTCTTGAAAACGACGAATACTCGCCGATCCGGCCCTTGGTGGACTGGTTGCACTACAACGGGTTTTCGATGGTCACGAAGCCCGCCAAAGAATACGTCGACAGCCAAGGTCGTCGCAAGGTCAAGGGCAACATGGATATCGAACTTTGCGTCGATGCCATGGAGCTTGCGCCGCATGTTGACCATATCGTGATTTTTTCCGGCGATGGCGATTTCCGCCCGCTGGTTGAAAGTCTGCAGCGGATGGGTGTTCGGGTCTCGGTGGTTTCGACAATTCGCAGCCAACCTCCGATGATTGCCGATGAATTGCGGCGTCAGGCCGACAACTTTATCGAGCTGGATGAATTGAAGGACGTGATCGGGCGACCGCCACGCGATCCCCGCCCCGAGATGCTCGAGGCCGAGGAGTTGATGCGCGAGTAACGGCTTTAGACCCTTGCGCGCCGGAAAACCTGCTTCATGAGGTGTTCCGGCGGCGTGCCTCAGTTATCCGGCGCGGCGAACGGCGTCTTGTACGTCGCTCTCATCATGGGACACAAATCGTTCGATAGTCGAAGCAAGCCGTTGGGTGCTGGATTCCAGCGTTTTTGTGGCCGCGCTTGTTTCCTCGAACATCGCGGTGTTTTGTTGTGTGAAGCTGTCCAGTTCGCTGATGGCAAGGCTGACTTCCTTGATGTCATCAGACTGGTCCGATGCCGCCGTCGCAATCAGACTGACCTGCTCCGAGATTGCGTTGATCGCAAGCAGGATCGAGTTGATCGAATTGCCCGTATTTCGCACCAGTTTCACGCCGCTTCTGATCTGGTCACCGCTCAGGGCGATCAGGGTGTTGATCTCGCGCGCGGCGTCCGACGAACGCTGCGCCAGCGCGCGTACTTCCGAGGCCACCACGGCAAAACCGCGCCCTGCATCTCCGGCGCGCGCCGCTTCGACCCCGGCGTTCAAAGCAAGCAGGTTTGTCTGAAAGGCGATTTCGTCAATAACGCCGGTGATTTTCTGGATTTGGTTCGAAGAGACTTCGATTTCCCCCATCGAGGCGACGGCGTTGTTCACAACCTCGGTGGTGCTTGAGGCGCTTTCTTGTGTTTCGATCACGGTCTTTCGCGCCACGTTTGCCGAATTCGCAGCCCCGAGGATCAAATCGCTCAGGCGATCCATCGAAGTGGCGATAGTGGCAAGTGTCGCGGCTTGCCGTTCGGTGCGTGTTGCCAGCAGCTGGCTTGATGACGCGATCTCGGAGGTTTCGCCCAGAATGTGACTGGTGTCACCCAGCACGCTTGCAAACGCCTCGCGCAATTCGTGGATCGCCATATTGAAGTCCCGCCGCAGGTCTTCGTAATCTCCAGGAAAGGCTTGGACGATCTCGAAATTCAGGTCGCCTTGTGACAACCGTTTCATGCATCCGCGAAGGGTGGAAACCACCTCCTCCTGCTCGGCTTGTCGGGCGGCTTGGGTGCGGGCGTCTTCTGCTTCGCGCTGCCTTATGGCGGCATCTGCTTCTTGGGCTAGCTTTGCGTCTCTCTCCGCTTGGCCAAGCGCGTCCTCGGCGGCCTTTCGTGCCGCGTCGGCAAGGGCTGCGTTCTGCACAGCCTGCCCGCGGGCTTTGTCGGCCTCGCTGTGGGCCTCTTCGGCTTTTGCTTTGGCTTCGATGACGCTGTCATGATCGACGATGGCCTGATCATTCAGTTGCAACCGGGAGCGCACAGCATAAAGCAACACCGCCGTTTGAAAGATGACAACAGCCCCGTGAAAGAGGGAGCGCAAGAAGTTTTCAAGCAGATCAAAGCTGGGATACAGCAAAGACGGCAATAGAAACGTTAACGCGACGTGATGCACAACAATCGCTGCGGCCGCGACAATGATGGCGCGCATATCGACCAGCAACACCAGCACAGCCAGCGATGCGAAAAACATCATGTGACTGTCAAGTTGCCAGGCATGGCCCATCAACGCAGCTGTCAAAAGCATGGTCTGCAAGGCAAGCGCCAACGAGACCCCTATCCGTGCAAGTGCCGGACTTCCCTTCAACACGCCAAACGCTGCCAAACTGGTCAGGCCCGTACCGGTAGCGATCAACCACCAGGCATTTCCCACAAAAAGGGCCGCCGCGACGGGGATCGGGCTCAGAAAAAACACAATGAATGCGATCTGGCGGGCCGCTTTGTACTGGACTTCGATCAGGCTGCTTTTCGTGGAGTTGGGCATCAGGATATTCCGCAAAGTCGCGCCAGTGTTTCGCCGTTCAGGACGGCAAAGGCACCCGCTTGGTGTAGGTTTTCAATGAAATCCGGATCGGAGCTATAGGCCAGCAACGCGAGTGGCGCCGACCACGGGCCGATGATGTCTCCGTGTGCTTTGGCGATCAGGCTCGCCGCACTTGCCCACGGTGTCGAGACAACAAGTACAGGTGCGCCCGCTTTTGCAGGAAGCATAAACAGCGCCGCGAACGGTGCGATCAACCCACCAAGCACGAGAAACCCGAGTGAAATTTTTTGCACGTCATAATCCTCCGGTGTTCCGCGAGGTTATGATGTGCATTCTCTAAAGAAGTCTTACCTGCTTGGGGGCAAGCTGTTCCAATTGTTCGGAATGCAGCGGCGGACAAGGCGGCAAGGTTAGAATGGCACCTCGGCACGAAAGCTCATGCCGCGTCCCCCGTCAGGGTGGCGCAGGCGCAACTCTTCAGCATGCAGCATCAACCTTGGATAGTTTAGCGCCGCACCGTCCGCATAAAACGGATCGCCTAGAATCGGATGCCCGATTTCGCGCATGTGAACGCGCAACTGGTGTGATCGTCCTGTTTTTGGCATTAACCGGACCCTGCTTTCGCCGTCGCGCGCGCGCATGACGCGCCACTCGGTAATCGCTTCGCGGCCTGTTTCATGATCCACCTTTTGCAAGGGACGGTTGGGCCAGTCAACGATCAGAGGCAGGTTCACAATGCCGGTTTTCTCGCTTATCTCGCCCCGGACCCGCGCAATATATACCTTTTTCGTCTGACGTTTTTCGAATTGCAGGCCGATGTGCCGCTGCGCATGCGGGGTCAGTGCAAAAACCATGACGCCAGAGGTATCGCGGTCAAGCCGGTGGATCAAAAGCGCGTCGGGAAAGGCCGACTGTACCCGTGCAATCAGGCAGTCGGTCAACTCCGGCCCTTTGCCCGGCACCGACAAAAGCCCGCTTGGTTTGTTCGCAATCAGGATCTGGTGATCGTAATGCACGATATCCAGTGGTGTGTCGGGAGGGTTGTACTGTGCACTCATGGGACGGCCTGTGAGGGGAGGGCACTTGCCCCGAGAAGTGCCCCGTATAGAACAAAACACACCGCCATGACACGCCTGAAACGCCGGTTCATCACCGCCCCGAGCGCCAGCTTGCCCAATCCCGCCCCAAGCAGGGTAAACCCGGTGTAGCTGAGCGCGGTCAGGGTCAGGGCTGTGGGCATGATCACGGCCATCTGGTCCCACACGGGCGTGTCCTTTTGAATGAATTGTGTAAAGGCGGCCAGATATCCGGCCACACTTTTTGCATTTATCGTCGCAAGTGCAAGCGCGTGCAGATAAACATGCCGTCCGCTGCGTGCCGAGGCGGTGACCGGCTTTGCCGCAGCCCGCCAACCCCGTATCCCGATCCAGACAAGAAACCCCGCGCCGACCAGCTTTGCCCACAAAAACGCCGTCGGTGATGTCACCAGCAAGGCAGTCACCCCCGCGGCGGACAGCAGCAAAAAGACGCTGGCTTGGGTCAATATCGCGGCCACACCCCACATCGCCCGCCAGAATGGCAGGCTCATCCCGTTCTGGATGCAGTTTACGGCATTCGGTCCGGGGGTGGTGACAAACAAAACCCAGAAAGCCGCGAAAAGCCCCCATGCCTCAAGGCTCATCCGTCAGCAGCTTTTGCGCCAAACACGGATGTCAGGATCGCCGTCAAGGCGGCGCTGTCGTGTTCGGTAAAGGCCGCAGGTTGGTCGCTGTCGATGTCGAACACGGCAATCAGCCTGCCCTGCGCGTCAAAGACAGGCAGAACAAGCTCTGAACGGGTGCTAGAGGCGCAGGCGATATGCCCCTCGAACGTTTCGACATCATCCACCAGTTGCGGTGCACCGGTGCGAGCCGCCGCGCCGCAAACCCCGCGTGCAAAGGGGATCTGTAAACAGCCGTGTCCGCCCTGATACGGGCCGATCTTGAGCATTTCCGGTCCGGTCACTCGGTAAAACCCCGTCCAGTCAAAGCGGTCGTCGGCGTGATGTACCTCGCAGGCGAGCGTGGCCATCAACGCGATTTCATCGGTTTCGCCCTCTGTCAGGCTGGCGATAGTCTTGGCCAGATATGTGTAATCGACGCTCATGGACGCTCGATCGCGATGGCTGTGCCTTCGCCTCCGCCGATACAGATCGCCGCGACCCCGCGCTTTAGCCCGCGCGCTTCTAGGGCATGCAAAAGCGTGACGATGATGCGTGTCCCCGAGGCACCGATCGGATGACCAAGCGCGCACGCCCCGCCGTTCACATTCACCCGGTCAGCCGAAAGTCCCAGCTCGTGCATAACGGCCATGGGCACCACGGCAAAGGCCTCGTTCACTTCCCACAGATCGACATCGGCGACCTGCCACCCCAGCTTGTCCAGCAGTTTTCGGGCGGCCGGAACAGGCGCGGTGGTAAACCATCCGGGGGCCTGTGCATGGCTGGCGTGACCCAGCACACGGGCCCGCACCACCATTCCGGCATTGTCATGCACAGTGTCCGCGCGGGCCAGAACCAGTGCGGCAGCCCCGTCGGAAATGGACGAAGCATTCGCAGCCGTCACAGTGCCGTCTTTACGAAACGCGGGTTTGAGCAGGGGGATCTTTTCGGGGCGGGCGTTTTGCGGCTGTTCATCCCGGCTGATGACGGACGCGCCGCCACGGCCCTGTACGGTTACAGGAACGATCTCGGCGGTGAAGGCGCCGCTTTGATCGGCCTCAAGTGCCCGCGACAGCGAGCGCAGCGCGTACGCGTCCTGTGCCTCGCGGGTGAACTGGAATTTCCCGGCGCAATCCTCGGCAAAGGTGCCCATCAGACGGCCCTTGTCATACGCATCTTCCAGCCCGTCAAGAAACAGCGAATCGTGCACCTCGGCGTGGCCCATCCGCGCGCCGGCCCGCATTTTGGGCAGCAGATACGGTGCGTTGCTCATGCTTTCCATGCCGCCGGCCACGATCACACTGGCATGGCCCAGAGCGAGCCTGTCAAACGCCAGCATGGCAGTCATCATGCCCGAACCGCACATCTTGTTCAGTGTGGTGGCAGGGACAGTGTCGCCCAAGCCCGCCTCGAAACCGGCCTGACGGGCAGGGGCCTGCCCTTGTCCTGCCGCAAGGACGCAGCCCATCAAAAGTTCATCAACGGCGGGATTTCCGGCCTGCGACAAGGCCGCACGAATTGCCGCCCCTCCCAGAACCGGAGCTGTGAGCGGTGCGAACTGCCCTTGAAACCCTGTCATTGGGGTTCTAGAGGCGCCGGCAATAACAACATCGTGCATGTCTTGCGTCTTTCCTTGTTCGTTTCGATACCTGACCTGACCTGACCTGACCTGACCTGACCTGACCGGGGCCAATCCAACCTAACCAGAGCCGGTCCGGGTAAGAACCTGTCGGGACAGGTTCCCGATCACGGTGGCACCGATTGGTAACCTTTGTGGCATAGGTGTGTCCATATCTCACAAGGAAAGGAAGCCCGTGATGCAGTTGATCCCCCAAGCCCATGGCAACACCATTGTTGTGCAGGTGGATGCCACGCGCATCGACGCATCCGTTGCGATCCAGTTCAAGGACCGTATGCGCGAAGTCACCGACGCGGGAACGCAACGGCTGGTTCTTGATCTTGCATCGGTCGATTTTCTGGACAGTAGTGGATTGGGCGCTTTGGTGGCAGCAATGAAATATGCTGGCAAGGAACGGCAATTCGAATTGGCCGGCTTGAGCCCGAATGTCGCCAAGGTCATGCAGTTGACGTGTATGGACCGTGTTTTTGTTATTTTCGCTACGGCCGGTGATG
>JBLHUT010000011.1:0-29509 GCA_047629975.1 Paracoccaceae bacterium | reverse complement strand
AATGTCGGACAAACCGTCGGTGGCTTCGTCGACCAACACCGCACGCTGCCCCGGAAAAAACCCGACCGCGCGCACCGCATCTTGCAACGCACTTGGGTCGCGACGCAAATCAGCACCGGCAATACGTGTCAGACGCATTTCCTCGTCTGCACTCTTGCCCAGCAGGTTTTCCAGAAACTCCTGACGCTTCAACGCCACCCGCATCGCATCCTGCCCATAGATCAACATCGCCGCACGGTTTGTATCTGGTTTGGCAAAGATCGCCTGTGCATCGCGGGCCGAGAGTTTCACGGCAACCAGTCCACGCCAGACGCGATCATCTGCGTGATCACCAGATCAGCCAGTATCAGCGTCAGCCGCGCATACGCGTCCCGCTCGGCGGCGCGCGTTGCAACGGTTGTTCCTGTCGCCGAATAGGACGTAAACGTTTGCACCGTGTTCGTGGTCAATTCTGCTGCGGTAGCGCGATCAACGACCGAATATTGCACGCTGCCCACAAGGTTGTAGCGTTGTGTTTCCTGAGTGGCCGTAATCGCCAGCCCGTCACTCCGGGTCGTGATCTTGTACTCCAACCCGAAAAGTGCTGCTTGATTGCGCCCCAAACGATCCTCGATCCGCTTGGTAAAGGTGAAATCCTCGCGGTCTTCGGGTGCCGCCACCAGAATTTGCCCGCGCAGGCGGTCGCCACTCCCCCCCGGCCCATAGGCCGGAGCAAACCCGCACCCGCCAAGAGCCGCACACCCCAGAAAGAAACCGCGTCGATCAGGCAACCACATTCACAATCCGCCCCGGCACCACAATGACCTTTTTCGGGGTCGCGCCGTCCAACACCCGCACCACAGCTTCGTTCGCAAGGGCGATCTTTTCAATCTCTTCCTTGCTGGCATCGGCCGCTACGGTAATTTCGGCGCGCCGCTTGCCGTTGACCTGAATGGGCAGGGTAATGCTTTGTTCCACCAGCAATTCAGGTGCCGCCGTCGGCCACGGCGCATTCGCAGCCAAACCTGCACCACCAAGGATCGACCAGATTTCTTCGGCCACGTGGGGGGTCATCGGCTGCATCAACTGGGCCATCACCTTCATGGCATCGCGGCGCACCGCGGCAGAGGCCTTTGATTTTGCGACGGTGTTGGTAAAGGTATACAGCTTTGCCACCGAGGTGTTGAACGCAAACCCCTCGATCCCTTCGGTAACATCGACGATGGCGCGCGCACAGGCACGGGCCAGCGCATCATCGTCAGCGGCGGTGCCCGCATCGGTGGCCTCGACCAGTTCGGCGGCAATCCGGTAGACGCGCCCCAGATGGCGGAACGCCGCCTCGGCGCCAGAGGCCGTCCACTCCACATCCCGCTCGGGCGGGCTGTCGGACATAACGAACCAGCGCGCGGTATCGGCCCCGAACGATTCGATGATGTTCACCGGATCGACCACGTTCTTTTTGGATTTCGACATTTTGGCCGAAGGGATAACCTCGACCTGCGTGCCATCGGCCAGCTTTCCGTCGGTCACATTCTCGGGCAGGTGATAGACAGGCCGGCCTTTTGCATCGCGGGTCTGGTAAATCTCGTGAGTGACCATCCCTTGCGTGAACAACGCATTGAACGGCTCGATCGCGGACTCCGGCAGGTGGCCACAAATACGCATCGCGCGCGCAAAGAACCGCGAATACAGCAGGTGCAAAATCGCGTGTTCGATGCCGCCGATGTACTGATCCACATTCATCCAGTACGCCGCATCATCAAGATCGGTTGGCGTGGCCGCATCGGGCGATGTAAAGCGTGCATAATACCACGACGAATCAACAAACGTATCCATCGTGTCGGTCTCGCGGCGCGCCGCCGCACCACAGGCGGGACAATCCACGTTGCGCCACGTCGGGTGACGGTCAAGCGGATTGCCCGGTTGATCAAATGTCACATCATCGGGCAGCGCGATCGGCAGGTTCTCTTTCTTTTCCGGCACCACACCGCAGATATCGCAATGCACAACCGGAATGGGGCAGCCCCAATAGCGTTGCCGCGACAATCCCCAGTCGCGCAAACGGTACTGCGTGACGCCCTTGCCCCAGCCCGCCGCCTCGACGAAATCAATCGTCGCATCAATCGCCTCTTGTCCGGTGGCAACCGTCAGCCCGGCAAAGTGATCAATCCAGCGGACTTTCTCGGTTTTCGGCGGCACAAAGGCGGTGGCACCGACTGGCGCAGCACCCTCAAGCGCAAAGAACGTGTCGATCACCGGCAGGTCGTACTTGCGGCAAAAATCCAGATCGCGCTGATCGTGGGCGGGGCAGGCAAAAACCGCCCCCGTGCCATAGTCCATCAAAATGAAGTTCGCGACCCAGACCGGCAGCTCCCAATTCGGATCAAGCGGGTGTTTGACCCGTAATCCGGTGTCAAAGCCCAGCTTCTCGGCCTTTTCCATCGCTTCTTCGGATGTGCCAAGTTTGCGGCATTCAGCACTGAACGCGGCAAGCGCAGGGTTACCCGCCTCTAGCGACTTGGCCAAAGGATGATCCGGCGAAATCCCGATAAAAGACGCCCCAAGCAGCGTGTCAGGCCGTGTCGTGTACACCTCGACCTCGTTGATCCCGTGCACCGGCGTCGTCAGGTCGAACCCGAATTGCAAGCCCCGCGACTTCCCGATCCAGTTGGCCTGCATCAGGCGCACCTTTTCGGGCCAGTTGTGCAATCCGTCCAGCGCCTCAAGCAATTCACCCGAATAATCGGAGATCTTGAAGAACCACTGGGTCAGCTCCTTTCGCTCGACCGCCACACCAGAGCGCCAGCCCTTGCCGTCGATCACCTGCTCATTGGCAAGAACAGTCATGTCCTCGGGGTCCCAGTTCACAACCGCGTTCTTGCGGTACACCAGCCCCTTTTCCATGAAATCGAGAAACATGGATTGCTGTTGTCCGTAATACTCGGGGTCGCAGGTCGCGAATTCGCGGCTCCAGTCGATCGACAGGCCCAGCGGCTTCATCTGGGCGCGCATTATGGCGATGTTGTTATAGGTCCATTCCTTGGGGTGGCCACCGATCGCCATCGCGGCATTCTCGGCCGGCATCCCGAAGGCATCCCAACCCATCGGGTGCAGCACGCTGAACCCGCACGCGCTTTTGTACCGCGCCACCACATCGCCCATCGTGTAATTGCGCACATGACCCATGTGGATGCGCCCCGACGGATAGGGAAACATCTCGAGCACATAGTACTTTGGCTTGTCCGCATCCCGCGTTGCCGTGAACGTGCCCGCCTTTTCCCAGGCGTCCTGCCATTTCGGCTCGATTTCAGAGGGGATCAGTCGGGACATTGCGGTTCCTTGGGCTTGATACAAAAACACCGGACCAACAGGCCCGGCGTTTTGATAATCCTATTGCGCAGCAGCGTCTATAGATCGCCGTCACGGATCCGCAGCTGACGCGCCCGTGTCAGGATCGCATCCTCGACCGCGCGTTGCGTATCCGCACTTACCGGTCCGGCCCGCGTCGCCAGCGCCAGTTTCAACGACCGCGCGTCCAGTGCCGGATCATTTACAAGTATAGTGGCCCGGTACGCCCGACCACCACCGGGAGGCGTGCCGTAACCCGTCACGATCACCCCCGAGAACGGATCGACCGACTGGATCGGCAAAAAGTTCAGAATCTCCAACGACGCATTCCACAGGTATCTGTTCACCGCGACCTTGGTGCTGGGGTCATCCTGATTCCCGATCAGGTCCCAGATTGTCGATTCGGGTGCCGCCTGCGTCTGTGTTTGCGGTGCTGCATTTTCTGCGGCGGGCTGGTCATTATTACCGAACAGACCGCTGCCAATTGATCCCAAACCGCTCGGCCCGCCACATCCGGCAAGCGTCAAAACAAGTCCGGCCGTGCAAAACGCCCGCAATATTAAAGAAAGCTTCATATTTCGACGCCCCATGCCATTTCGCACATGTCTAACGGAGGCATTTTTCACCAGCAAGGTTTTTCGCCTCTATTGTAATGGCCGCACTCTTGCCGCCACTCCGCCCCGCGGCCAACTGTGGCAAAGCTGCATCAATCAAACGGAGGCGTGAAAGGCAGCGTTCGTCGTTCTTGCAATCACACCCCCCAAGAGTGAATAAGCGCTCATGCCCAAGCCGGACCAACGGATTGCGGTGCAACCATGACACACGAGGGAAAACCCGATGAAAAAGATTCTTCTCACCACAACCGTTCTTGCATTCTCTGCTGGCTTTGCTGCCGCAGAAGTGTCCATCTCCGGCTCCGCATTCATGGGCCTCAACTACCAAGAGAACCGTGGCGGTGGTGCTGCTGACGAAGTCCAGACAGACGCGGACGTAAACATCAACTTCTCCATGTCCGGCGAAACTGATGGTGGCCTGACATTCGGCGCAGGCACCAACCACATCGTCAACGACAACGGCGCACTCGCAAACGATGACACAAGCGTGTACATCTCCGGCGCATTCGGCAAAATCTCCATGGGTGCTGTTGGCGAAGCTGGCGAACTTGGCGGCATCGGTGACTTCGGTAACGCTGGTATCGACTTCGACGACACAGTTGAAGACCTGTACGCAGACAACCACAACGTCAACTACAGCGCATCTTTCGGCGACCTGTCCTTCTCGGCATCGGCTGACGTCGGCAACGCGACCGATAGCTTCGGCATCGGCGCAACTTATAACTTCGGCATGGTTTCTGCCGGTATCGGTTATACTTCTACTGCCGCTGACATGGACGAGCTGACACTGAAAGTTGTTGGCACATTCGACGCAATCAAAGTGACAGCAATCTACGCTGACTTCGAATTGAACGACAACCAAGCCTATGCAGTGGCCGTGGATTACACCATGGGCGACATGACATTGTCCGCTGGTTTCGCTGATGCCGACTTCACTCCTGCTGGCGCTGTGCTTGCAGACGGTTCCTTCGGTGTTGGTGTTAAGTACAACCTCGGTGGCGGTGCTACTGTTCAAGGCGCACTTGGTTCGGTCAACGACGTAGTGCGTGCCGAAATCGGCGTTGCAATGTCCTTCTAATCCTAACGGATTTTTTAGACAGAAGAGCGGGCTTCGGCCCGCTCTTTTCTTTTTGGGGCACAGGTTATAGCACCGCTATAAAGGTCCGGCCCCAAGGAGACACCGACATGCCCCTACAAGATATCAAAGACCGGCTTGCCAAAGCCGAAGCAGACGCAAACCGCCCCGCCGCAAGCACCACCCTGATTGCCGTCTCGAAAGTACAACCCAACGAACGCGTGGCCGCCGTGCTGGATCAGGGTCATCGGGTGTTCGGGGAAAACAAGGTTCAGGAAGCCGCCGGAAAATGGCCGGACTTTCGCGAAACCTATACCGGCATCGACCTGCACCTGATCGGCCCGTTGCAAACCAACAAGGCGCGACAGGCCTTTGCCCTGTTTCAAACCATTCACACGCTCGACCGCCCCAAACTTGCCGCGACCTTTGCGCGGCTGGCACAGGAAACCGGTGCCTGCCCCGATCTGTTTGTGCAGGTCAACACAGGCGAAGAGTCGCAAAAGGCCGGTATCCTGCCCGCCGATGCCGATGCCTTTGTCGCGGATTGCGTGAAACTTGACCTGCCGGTCAAAGGGTTGATGTGCATCCCGCCCGTTGACGAAGAGCCCAGCCTGCATTTCGCCCTTTTGGGAAAAATTGCCGCCCGCAACGGGTTGTCAGGTCTGTCGATGGGCATGAGCAGCGATTTCGAACAGGCCGTGGCCCTTGGCGCGACACATATCCGGGTCGGCTCCGCGATCTTTGGGGAGCGCGATTACACCTGACCGCTAGCGCACGATCACCCGCGTGTGCGGCGTGATTCGTTCAGCAATCCAACGCAAATGATCCCGCCGGAAGGCAACACAGCCTTCGGTGGGATGTCGCGGTTTCCGCCACGCGTGGATAAAAATGGCCGACCCGCGCCCCGGTGTCGCCTCGGGCCAGTTCCAGTCAAGGATCAGGACCAGATCATACAAACGATCACTGCGCCGCATCCGTTCATGACTAAACCCGCAAGGCGCGCGCACAAGTTTGTTGTAAAATGCGTGCGTGACGTCATCAGACCACAGATCACGCGGGCCGATTGCAATTGCTGTGGCGGCAGGTCGCGTCATCCGGTCGGGCCTGTACATCATTCCGGCGATTCGGTGTTCGCCACACGGTGTCGCCCCGTCGCCTTCGCGCTTGTCAGCCGTTATCCCGCCGCGCCCGATCGCCGCCGGAAAGTATCGCCCAAGAAACCGCACCCCCCGTCGCGTCACAACAATATCGCACGGCGTCACAACAAATGCCCCGATTTCGCCGCCTTTGTCGCCAGATAACCCCTGTTTTCTTTGGTTTCCCCAACCTTCAGCGGAACACGCTCGACAACCGAAATGCCCTGTTTTTCCATCATCGCAATCTTTGCAGGGTTGTTGGTCATCAACCGTACCGCGTCGAATCCGAGCTTTTGCAAGATCGCGGCACCGATACGGAAATCTCTCTCGTCATCCTCAAAGCCCAACCTGTGGTTCGCCTCGACGGTATCGAACCCTTGGTCCTGTAAGGCATAGGCCCGCATTTTATTGGCCAACCCGATCCCGCGACCTTCCTGATTCAGGTACACCAGCACGCCGGCGCCCTCTTGTCCCATCAAGCCCAGCGCGCCGCGCAATTGCGGGCCACAGTCACATTTGAGCGACCCCATCAAATCACCGGTGAAGCACGCCGAATGAAGCCGCGCCAAAACAGGCGCGTCGCGGGTCGGTTGGCCGATTTCAATCGCATAATGCTCTTCGCCGCCATCATCGGGACGAAACACATGCAATCGCCCTTCTTCAGAGACCTGCATCGGCAGGCGGGCGGCAATCACATCACGGTAAACCGCCGGCGCGGGCACGTCCGTGATATCAAGACAGGTAAGACCATCGCCAATCCGCGGGTCATCCAGCGTCACCATAAGCACCGCCGGAAGAAGGCGCGATTCTTTTACCAGAGCAATCGCCGCGCGGTGACTATCCGCCGCTCCCTCCCGAAGGCTCACAAACGGGCCTTTCATCGGCATGGACAGGTCAGTCGCCGGATCGGCAACACCTTGAACCCATTTCAACGGCCGGTCTGGGGCAACCTTGATACGGGCCAGATCTCCGTCATAGGCCCGCGCCCGAAGGGTTTGCGCCCGACGCGCTGTAATCACCAGAACAATTCCCCCGATCGCACGCAATGCCGCAAACCGGTCAGGCGAAACCGTCTCGACCGGAACAACCAGCGACGCAACATCGCCGTCGCACAAAACCACAGGCACGCCCATGCGCAAATCTGCGCGCGCGCGTGCACGGCGTTCAGCAGGGGAGGGTAAAAGCGCCATCTATCGGGTCCGTCTCACTCTGGTCACTCACCGGATACCCCCTGTCTGACGCCAGATTGAAACATATGCCAGCCCCACGACACGACCGCGTGAGAAAATTGCAGCAATCCTTGTCGAAAGTATGATCGAGCAACATATGTTATCCAAGCGACAAGAAGGATATCCGCACCATGGCCAATATGAAGAAAATCCTGCTGATTGATGACGACGAAGATCTGCGCGAAGCGCTGAGCGAACAATTGGTAATGACCGAAGACTTCGATGTTTTCGAAGGCGGCAGCGGTGCCGAGGCCATGACAAAGGCCAAAGAGGGAATTTATGATCTGGTGATCCTTGATGTCGGCCTGCCCGATACCGATGGCCGCGAGCTGTGCAGGCTGATGCGCAAACAGGGTGTGAAGTGCCCGATCCTCATGCTGACCGGCCATGATAGTGACGCCGACACAATTCTTGGCCTTGATGCTGGTGCGAACGATTATATTACCAAACCGTTCAAGTTTCCGGTTCTGCTTGCCCGTATCCGCGCCCAGCTGCGCCAGCACGAGCAATCCGAAGATGCGGTTTTCCAACTCGGGCCGTACACGTTCAAGCCCTCGATGAAGCTGTTGATCGACGAGGCCGAACGCAAAATCCGCCTGACCGAGAAGGAAACGAATATTCTGAAGTTCCTGTATCGGGCGACCGAAGGCGTTGTGGCGCGCGACGTGTTGCTGCACGAAGTTTGGGGATACAATGCCGGTGTCACCACCCACACCCTTGAGACACACATCTACCGTCTGCGGCAAAAGATCGAGCCGGACCCGTCAAATGCACGTTTGCTTGTCACAGAATCAGGTGGATATCGTTTGGTTGCTTGAAAAGTAACCATTTGGAAACAACCACCCTGTAAGCAGGTTACATATCCCTTGGCCACATAGGGTTACAATGTGGTACCTCCCTGTTGGACTGGCCCGGGCTTTGCCCGGGTCTTTTTTTGTCTCGGGAGCAAGGCAGACCGCACCGCAAATAGACTTCACCGGATCACACGGAAATCCGGTCCAAAGGCTTTCGGGCCTTCTGTGCTATATCTGGCTTGAGTGCGGGGCTGGATGAAAATGTAGCCCCGATGCTGCAGGCTGGGTGGGGGCTGAAAAGCTGCAGCATCGGGGTGAGTTATTACTCTCTACATAAGGACATGTCTGCCCCCCAAATGCGGCAAAATTAAGCGTGGTTAATGGAAATTCAAAGGCGATACTGCGGCGATACTGGAACCACTCTTGATTTGCACCTTCGGGCAGCACAAACTCCGAGCCATGAACATGCAGCCCCCTTCCACGTTTCCACCGCACACGGCAACCGATCAAGTCTCGTTCCATCGAACGGAACTCAATCAAATCCTTGGACTTTACGGGCGAATGGTCGCTGCCGGAGAATGGCGGGACTACGGCATATCAAGCCTGCGCGAGGTTGCGGTCTTTGCGGTGTTTCGCCGAACCGCCGAAAATCCGCTCTACAGAATAGAAAAACGCCCCAAGCTCCGGCTGAGGCAAGGCATGTATGCTGTAGTCGGGCTTGATGGCCAGATCATGAAACGCGGGCATGACCTGAAAGTCGTTTTACGCGTGCTTGAACGCAAACTCATCCGGTCTATCGACTGACACCGACACGTCCGGGCGCCCTCGGCGGAGGCACGGCCCCAAAGGGGCCCGGCTCCGCCGCCACGCCCAACACAAAATGGGCAGGCCCGGGCCTGCATCCTTTTGTGGCGGGAGCCTACCCGAGCCTGCGATGCGCAGTCGGTTCCATGCCTTGGGTTTGTGCGATGCGTGCAGTCGCTTCGTCCAGATCCTCATAGCCAACAGCCATTTGATGGGCATTGGCATGGATCAAGGTATGCTCATCCACCATTATTGCCACATGACCTGGCCAAAACCACAAATCTCCCCGCACCGATGCCGAACCATCCGGTAGTCGCCGCCCCAGCTGCCTCTCCTGAAGGTCACTGTCACCTGCGCATTCGAATCCGGCTGCAATCATGGCAGTTTGCACCAACCCCGAGCAATCAATTCCCGCACTCGAATTTCCACCCCAAAGATACGGCACCCCGAAATGCATTTGTGCGACCGTCACAGCATCCGCAAAGGGCGCATTCAGCGGGCGCAAGTGCGGCTTGGGCACAAATTGCCCTGTGTGAGTTTCAAAAAAGCCACCACTTGCAGATACAACGCGCACCCTGGAGCCAAACGACAGCCAGACATCCTCGTGGCATTTCAGGTCCGGTTGCGGGTACAGATGCGTCGCAGGCACCCCGACCCGGTGGGTCGGCGCGGGGCATTCCGCCAAGGCACTGGCAACGACATAGCCGACATAGCCATCTTTTTCCGCCTGCACAAAGCAGACCCCGTCAACTTGCTCAAAGACACGCACAGATTCCCCGTAAAGGATCTGACGATCACGCCCGGCGTCAGGCCCCGCCAAAAGATCGACAACCGGCACAACGCAGCGGCGCAACTCTCCTGCGACAAACGTCTGCGCGTCTACCTGCCCGCGTAATTCCTGTGCGGCAACGCGTCCGTTGGTCGGGGTCACCCGCCGGTCAAACGCCACCTAAAGCCCCAGACGCGCAGGCAGCGCCTCCAGAATTGCGCGGGTTCCTTGGCCCACCCCGCCTTTTGGACGCGCAGGTGCCGCAGCCGGTTGCCACCCGTAAATGTCAAAATGTGTATAACTGCCGCTTTGCCCGACAAAGCGCCGCAAGAACAACGCCGCAGTAATCGCCCCCGCAAATCCGCCTTTGGGCGCATTGTCCAGATCGGCAATCCCCGGCTCGATCATCGGCTCGTAAGGTTCCCAGAACGGCAACCGCCAGACAGGGTCCATCACCGCCTTTGACGCATCGACCAACGCACCCGACATCGCCTCGTCATCGGTAAAATACGGCGCAATATCAGGGCCGACAGCCACACGCGCCGCCCCGGTCAGGGTCGCCATTGAAATCAGGCACTCAGGAGACTCTTCGTCCGCAAAGGCCAAAGCATCCGCCAACACCAACCGCCCTTCGGCGTCTGTATTGTTGATCTCGACCGTCAAACCCTTGCGAGAGACCAGAATATCCTGCGGCCGGAAGCTATTTGACGACACGCTGTTCTCGACCGCCGGAATGAGCACGCGCAGCCGTACCGCCAGCCCCAGCGCCATGATCATATGCGCAAGCCCCAGAACAGCCGCCGCACCGCCCATATCCTTTTTCATCAAACCCATGGACGCACCCGGTTTCAGGTTCAGCCCACCAGTATCGAAACAAACGCCCTTTCCCACAAGCGTCAACGTCGGCCCTGCCGCGCCCCAACGCATATCAAGCAAACGCGGCGCTTGGGCCGAGGCGCGCCCCACCGCGTGGATCATCGGGAAGTTCGCACTTAGCAAATCATCCCCGTGCGTAACCTGAAGCGTGGCATCAAACCGTGCCGCCACCCCGCGCGCTGCTTGCTCAAGCGCATCCGGCCCCATGTCACTGGTTGGTGTGTTGATCAGATCACGGGTCAGCGCCTCGCCGTTGGCAATCGCTTCGAAACGCGCGTGATCGACGCCCTCGGGACATTTCAGCTGCGCGGCCTTACCCGGCTGAACGCGGTAGCGGTCGAAACTATACTGCGCCAGCAACCAGCCCAGCGCCATATGCTCGGCCTCCGCTTGCGGCAACGTGGTCACAAGATGATACGTCCCTTCGGGCAATTGCCGCGCGGCACCAGCCAGATGAAACCGGCCCCGCAAACGCCCGGCGGGTGTGCCGTAGCCAACAACGGCCAGCGCGCCTCCTGCTTCCCGGGCATCGGGGATCAGGGCTGCTTGCCCCAATCCAGCGGTAAAACCGACCCGTGTCGTCCAGCCCGAAACCGACGCACTGCGCCCGTCAAGCCAGGTTGGCAACTCGTCGACGGAAATGACATGAAGCGGAATCGACGGCGCGTTTTCAGGCGCAAAACAAAGGCTCATCTGGGTTAGGTCCGATTTGTTGGAAGCATCTGCGCACAAGCCTATTACGCCTCCGGCCCGCTGCAAAGACCCTTCCCACCCAGAAGGCCAACGTCATGGCAGCCTTCCGTTCCTCCTGCACAATCGATCAGACCCGCATGTCACGCAAATCCCAGATCGCCATCAATGACATGTCACCGATACGGTTAAGCCGGTTCAATGTCGCTGAAAGCGCAGGCAGATTACCCGCCATGGCGCATTCGGTGACATCACCGGCGACCCTCGCAAGGCTTGCCATGCCGATTTGCTCGGCAATACCGATCAGACTACGCGACACTTTCGCCAAACGCTGATAGTCTTCTTCTTGCAGCAACGGCTGCAATTCCGAAAGCCGAACGGCAAGCTCCTCCATGGCACGGCACATAATCGTCTCCGCACTGACTTCGCCAAGCTGGAAATACAACGTACTCAAACGATCCGAATCCAGCCGAACGGGTTCTTCGACATGCAAAGTTGCTAAATTTGACACTTGATCACCTTTTATCACATCGCCCCCACGACAATGACGCCTTGTGTCAGGTCGTGCTGAAGAAAGCGTTGCCAATGAAGGGAAAAGTCGCTCGAACTTGATGTGAAGATTCAGTAAACAAGAGTTACCCCAGCGCCTGAAAGTTGCCCATGCCCCTTGCCCGCCCCCTGCCGAGTTTTCTTGTGAACCGTTATCACGGCTGGCGTGCTACGACGTATGTGGAAAACAAAAGCTGGTTTCGCCGCCTTGCAAAAGACGGTCAACGCCCCCCGATGATGGTCATTGCCTGCTGTGACAGTCGGGTGAATGTGACCACCGTGTTCGGCGCACAATCAGGCGATATTTTTCTGCATCGCAATATTGCCAACCTTGTGCCCCCCTATGCCCCCGACGGCGATCCGCACGGAACATCGGCGGCGGTTGAATATGCTGTGCGCGTCCTCAAGGTCAGTCATCTGATCGTGATGGGCCATTCTGATTGCGGCGGGGTTCAGGGGTGTCACGACATGTGCGCCGGCACCTCCGAAGAGCTTCAACAACCCACCAGCTTTATCGGTCGCTGGCTAGAGATACTGCGCCCGGGCTATGAACGGGTGACCCACATCGAAGACCCTCAAGAGCGGCTGCGCGCGCTTGAAAAAGAAGCGATTGCAACGTCGATCGACAATTTGTCAGGGTTCCCGTTTATTACCGAGGCTATCGAAAACGAAGATTTGCAGCTACACGGAGTGTTTTTCAATATCTCCGAGGGCGAGCTGGAAGTGCTGGCCGAAACTGGCCGTGGATTTGCGCCTGTTTAGGTGTGCCCCTGTGCGACCCTGCGGTTCCAACGACACTTTGCCACTCGTCCGGCTCTGGTCGATCGCAATCCGGCGCACGAACGAAACAGGGCGGTCACCGTTTCCGATGCCGCCCCGATGATACAGAGATATAAAATCCGTTAGCCTTTTTTGAGCACCCGGTTGCCCAACAACTCCGCGATCTGCACCGCGTTCAGCGCCGCACCCTTGCGCAGGTTGTCGCTGACGCACCACAGGTTGATACCGTTGTCGATGGTGCTGTCCTGACGGATGCGACTGATATAGGTCGCATAGTCTCCGACGCAATCGATTGGCGTGATGTAGCCACCTGTCTCGCGCTTGTCGATCACCATGACGCCCGGGGCCTCACGCAGAATCTCGCGAGCCTCCGCTTCATCAAGATGGTCTTCGAACTCGATATTGATAGCTTCGGAATGGCCGACAAAAACCGGCACCCGCACGCAGGTCGCTGTTACCTTGATCGACTTGTCGATGATTTTTTTGGTCTCTGCGACCATTTTCCATTCTTCTTTGGTTGTTCCGTCTTCGAGAAACACATCGATATGCGGGATCACGTTAAACGCGATCTGCTTGGAAAACACCGACGGGGCCACTTCCTGACCGGGGACATAGATGCCTTTGGTCTGGTTCCAAAGCTCGTCAAGACCCTCTTTGCCCGCACCCGACACGGATTGATAGGTGCTCACGACAACCCGCTTGATCCGCGCCCGGTCGTGCAACGGCTTGAGCGCGACAACCATCTGCGCGGTCGAACAATTCGGATTCGCGATGATCATCTTGTTTTTGTAGTTCACGATCGCCTCGGGGTTCACCTCGGGTACAATCAGCGGAATCGCGGGATCATAACGATAAAGCGAGCTGTTATCGATCACCACACATCCGGCGGCAGCCGCCTTGGGGGCGTAAATCTTGGTTGCATCGGACCCGATGGCAAACAATGCCATGTCCCACCCGGTGAAGTCGAACCTATCAAGGTCGAGCGTTTTCAAGGTTCTGTCGCCAAAGCTGATTTCTGTGCCCAGCGATTTACGGCTGGCCAATGCGGCGATTTCATCCACCGGAAATTCACGCTCTGCGAGAATGTTCAGCATTTCGCGGCCCACGTTCCCCGTGGCTCCGACGACAACAATCTTGTAGCCCATCTTTGAGGGTCTCCTGTTCATAGTGCAAGGCGGCTTATCCCGAATTGCGCGGCAGCGAAAGGGGGGGCTGATGGGGCCTTGCATTTTGGTGTCAAACTCATACGCAGATGCCATACAAACCCCTGTCCGCACAGATCAAACGGAGAAAACATTCGCATGTCGCCACAACGCCACACACTTGCCGTGTTTATTGGCCGTTTTCAGCCGTTCCACATCGGGCACAGGGCGGTGATGGCGCATGCGGAAACCTTCGCCGATAGTGCTTTGATCATCGTCGGCAGCGCCTATCGCGCCCGAAGCCCCAAGAACCCGCTCACCTATCCCGAGCGGGCCCAGATGATAGAAACCGGCTTGCACGACATCGCCCTGCCTGTTGCCACCTTGCCGCTTGTCGACACGCTTTATGATGATCATGCATGGGCGGCGAATGTGCGCGCAGCAGTGGCTTTGCATCTGCGCAATGCACGGCTTGATCCTGCGGTGACACAGATTGTCCTGACGGGATATGAAAAAGACAAATCCTCGGCTTATGTCCGCTGGTTTCCGGAGTGGCACTGGAACGGCGCACCGGTCACAACCCACAACGGCGAAACCGTTAGTGCAACCGACCTGCGTCACGCATTGTATGATGCCGCCGGATCACAGCCCGGAAAGCACCTGACCGAGCGTTTCGGCGCACGCCATGTTGCTGCCGTACAGGCTTGGGTCGGCACCCATCCCGTCGAAGTCGCCCATTTGCGCAACGAGGCCGCCTTCATCAAGCAATACCAGACGCGGATCAAGCAAAGCGAGGCCGTTCACGGGTATCCGATCCCTGCCAATACAGCCGATGCAGTTGTCGTTCACTCAGGCCATATCTTACTTGTCGAGCGTGGGCAAACTCCGGGAAAAGGTCTGCTTGCTTTGCCCGGAGGGTATATTGACCGACACGAAACAGCTCTGGAGGCAGCCTGTCGGGAACTTTCCGAGGAATGCGGCTTCGATCTGACTGCGCCCATGCTGCGCGACACACTTCGCGACCGGCATGTGTTCGATCATCCCGACCGCGCCGAACGTGGCTGGGTCCGCACAGAGGCCTTCCTCTTCGATTTGCAGCCCCTGCCAAACCGCCCCGACGTGCGCGGCGGCGATGATGCCGCGGGTGCGCTTTGGGTTCCTGTGTCGACGCTCCTGCCGGACCGGATGTTCGAAGACCACTTCGACATTATCCAGACAATGGTCCCCGGCGTGCCCTTCACCTTTGCCTCTGTACTACAAACGCACGCAACCTAAGCAGGCTTTACACGCCCGACCACGGGCCTTTTTCCGCCGCAGGCGCAGCCGGAGCTTGCTCCGGCTGCCACGCCCAACAGCCCCGGTAATATCGCAAGATATTGACAGGGTTGGCGGGAGCCTTCCGCCTGCCACGTTCAGGTCGCCCGTGTCGCGTGCGCCGATCCGGATATCTCAAATCTACTTGCTGGGCGCGCTGTCGTTGGCGGAAATATCTCGGAAAACCGCACTCAAGGGCGCCATCAATGCTCCAAAAAGACTGATCTGTTCCGTTGAAACCCTACCTTGCACAGGCAAGTCAGGCAGCAATCCTTTGTGGTTTTCAGCAGATTCAAAGTTAACAGCCACCTCATAAAAAGCACCCTGCCCATCGGCAATCATCGTAAGTTGCTGAGCAATACCATCAACATTCCCCTGCCCCAGAAGCCGTCCGGTTTCCTGATCAATGACCGTTACCCCTTGCCCGCTCGCGATCCGGCCCACGGACCACCGGTCAACATACAGCACAGCCCTCCCCTTGTCTCCTTGAGGGGTAACACCCGCAACACTTTGCCCTGCCGCAATCAAGCGTCCCTTCTCCAGCGTTGCCGGAACGTTGAAAACACCTGCCACCGGAGCCACGACGGTGTCGCTCTCCAACATGGCCCGGTTGAGGGCAAGAATATCCTGAAACGCGACGATTGCCTCGTCCGCCTGCTCGATTTGACCGGTCAGGTCAAAGACGAACGCCTTGTTGTCCTCCACGGCCTTTTGCCGGACGGTGCGCACCTGATTTTCCAGGGCGACAATCGCCTCACCCGCACGGGCGATCTGATCTGCAAGCCGGTTTTGCCTGTTGAGCGCGTCTGTCGTGGTGTTCTGCAAGTCTGCCATTCGACCCTCGGCCGCGCCGATCTCGGCTTGCAACGCCGCAATCGCACCAGTCAAATCACCAAGCTCTTCCGCGGTTTGGGCGGTCAGTGCATCCCGCGCCTGTTGGCGCGCGGTAAAAAGCGCCTCTTGTTGTGCCCGAGCCGCATTGGCGGTGCTGTCTTGTGCAAGTCCAGCGGGCCATTCCAGTGTTTCGGCGTCCGAAAGCTCTGCGATCAAACGCAGTTTGCGCACCTGTGCATCCCGCAGCCGATCCCGATGAATCGTCGCGTTTTCCCGATCTACCGACCGATCCAGCAAGATGAGCGGCGCACCTCGCGCGACCACCTCTCCGTCCTGTGCAAGCAGTGCCTTCACAACCCCGCCAACCACGGGAACAACCTCCTCGGCAGCCG
This sequence comes from Paracoccaceae bacterium, assembly GCA_047629975.1. Taxonomy (GTDB): domain Bacteria; phylum Pseudomonadota; class Alphaproteobacteria; order Rhodobacterales; family Rhodobacteraceae; genus JBLHUT01. The sequence goes on along the minus strand of JBLHUT010000011.1, from coordinate 13,184 downwards.
TCGTATCGACGATCACACCGCGCACGACAATCCCGTCAAGCTGGGCGCCACGCCAGACTGAAAACACCAACCCCGCCACCGCACAAAACAGAACCAGAACACCCAGAAACGCAGGTCGGCGATAATTGATACGTGCAGCATCGGTCATGCGTTATGTCCGATCTGATCAAAAAGCACGGCCTTGGGACCAAAGGCGACCATCTGTCCTGCCTCCAGAATCGCAAGCTGGTCAACACCGGCCAATGCGGCCCGGCGCGCAGTCATAATGACCACAACCGCGCCGGACGCGCGCAATGTCGTGACAAGACAGGTCAGCACATCATTGCCCTCAGGGTCGAGATTGGTGGCCGGCTCGTCCAGCACTATCAAACCGGGGCTTCCATAAACCGCACGCGCCAGCCCGATCCTTTGGACCTGCCCACCGGTCAGCGGGCTCACGGCGGAATCAATTTCGGTCTCGTAACCCTCCGGAAGGCTCAGGATCAGGTCATGGATACCTGCCAGTTGCGCAGCCTCGGCCATTGCCACGCGGTCAGGCGCAGGATCGAACCGACAGATATTTTGTGCAACCGTGCCGGACATCAAAGTGACCTGCTGCGGCAGAAACCCTATGTTACGGGCGCGCCCCTGCATCCCGATATTCGCAACAGCGACACCATTGATATCCAGCCGCCCCCGATCCGCGGTCCAAAGCCCGACCAACAGCCGCGCCAGAACGGTTTTGCCCGCGCCACTGGATCCGATGACGCCCAGCCCGCTACCCGGTTCAAGCAAAAAGCCGATCCCCGACAAAAGCGGTTTTGCCTCGGCATAGGCCCTGCGCGGGGCAAATTTGACCAGCCCTTCGACCTCGACCCCGCGCCGGTAAGCCGTTGAACCGGAAAGGTTAGGGCGCTCGGGCGCCGCACGGCCCAGATAATCCTTTAACCGGATATACGACAGCCGGCTTTGCTTGAGAATAACCCAGCCCGAAATTGCCTGATCCATGGGCGACAATATTTGTGCGCCCAACATCAAAGCCCCTGCAATAACCCCCGGGGTTACACGCTGCTCCAGCACAAGAAGTGCGGCAAGTGCTACCAGACCGATTTGCGCCATAATCCTTACGGTGCGCGACAAGGTCGCAAAAAGCGCCGCAAGATCGGTGCCCGACTGAAGGCTCACAAGCGCGCGCAGACGCGCACCACGCCACACCTGGGCCACGTCGTTCAACATTCCCATGGCAAGAATCGTGTCGGCATTGCTTTGGCTTTGTTCGGCAAACCGGCTTTCGATGCGATCCTCCTGCGAAGCTCTGGACAATGAAAAGCCACACAGAAGTTCTGTGAACAATCCCAGCACCGTCAAAAGCACCAACGCCCCCAGCGCAAAAAGCCCAAGTTGGACGTGCAACACAAACAGCGCCACAAGGTGCAGCGGCACCCAAGGAAGATCGAACAAAGTAACCGCCCGCGCCCCTGACAGGAACCGCTGGACAGCGGACAGGTCTTGCAGCGGGCGATAACCCGGCCGGTATCCTGACTGCGTACGCTGTATCCACGAGCGAAACACCAAAGGCGCAAGCCGGGTTTCAAGCGCCGCAGCAACACGCCCCAGAATACGCGCCCGAAAATAATCAAGCAGGCCCATCACACCGAAAAAGCCCAGCACCAACAGCAAAAATGCCCACAGCATCGGTTTGGAGCCCGCAACAAGGACGCCGTCATAGACCTGCACGACAAAAAGAGCCCCGACGAGAACGGCAAAATTGACCGCGCCCGACAACAGGCCAACGGACCAGAACGCCCCGCGCACCGCCAAAAGGTGCTGCGACATCACATCGGGAATGTAAGCCTTCCGGCGCATCGTACTCGCTTTCTTGAACACCCGACGCCCTTGGCGGGCAGCCGTTCCGCGTGGTGCGTTCCGGTTGCCTAACAGCAGGCGCAAGCTTTGTCTTGGCAAGCCGCCACCCCGATTACGCGGCAGTTCGCAACTGTGGCTGTCGCGCATGACTACAAATTGGGCGGGCACACTGCAAGAGCACAAGTTCTCACCTTTTTTAACTGCTTTTTTGACCCGCTGCCTTGCCCATTCGGACATCGGCCCGCATAAAGGCTCCCGAAACGAGGTCCTGCGCCTCAACGCCGAGTGGAGTGCGTCTTTTGGACTTTGACAAACTGACCGTAGTGATTCGCAAACTGGCTCTGGAAGCCGGCGATGTGATCATGGAGATCTATAATTCGGACGATTTCGAGGTGAAGTCAAAATCCGATGACAGCCCTGTCACCGCCGCCGATGAAGCGGCCGATGCCCTGATCTATGCCGGTCTTTCGGCCGCCTTCCCGGGCACGCTGATCGTGACGGAAGAGCAAGCAGGGACACACTTGGAACAAGCTGCTGATTTTCTGATTGTTGATCCACTCGACGGAACCAAGGAATTCATCAAACGGCGTGGTGAATTCACGGTCAATATCGCTTATGTCCAAAACGGCATTCCGGTGCGGGGTGTGGTTTACGCACCTGCCCGCGGGCGACTGTTTTATACCGATGCTACCGGTCAGTCGGTCGAGGAATCGGGCGGTTTTGCAAAAGATGCCATAGGGCCGGTTGCGGAAATGAAGGTCACAACCCCCGATGACGGCGCGCTGATGGTTGTTGCCTCAAAGTCCCACCGGGACCAGGCAACCGATGACTACATCGCAAAATATGCCGTAAAAGACATGACAAGCGCAGGGTCGTCGTTGAAATTCTGCCTTGTCGCTGCAGGTGAGGCCGACATCTATCCCCGTCTCGGGCGCACGATGGAATGGGACACCGCCGCCGGCGATGCCGTCCTTCGCGGCGCGGGTGGCCGGATGGTACGTTTTGACGACCACTCGACCTTTACCTATGGAAAAACAGGTTACGAAAACCCTTTCTTCATTGCCTATGCACCCGGTGTTGCCCTGAAGCCCGCTTGATGTCAGTCGCAATTATCATCCCTGCACGCTACGCATCGACACGGTTTCCAGCGAAACCGCTGGCCATGCTGCGGGGAGCCACGGGCATCTCGAAACCGCTGATCCAACGCAGTTGGGAGGCCGCCAACGAGGTCAAAGGAGTAGACCGTGTCGTCGTCGCCACCGACGATGAACGGATTGCCGGTGTTGCCCGCGGATTTGGCGCCGAAGTCGCCATGACCTCTGATAAGTGGCTCAACGGCACAGAACGCTGCGCCGAAGCTCATGAGGTTTTGGGAAAAGGCTTTGAAATTGTTGTGAATCTGCAAGGTGACGCACCGTTGACGCCTGCATGGTTTGTCGAAGACCTGATTGCCGGCTTGCGCCGCGTTCCCGATGCCGACATCGCCACGCCGGTTTTGCGCTGCACCGGCGCAATGCACGCCGATCTCATGGCGGACAGGCATGGTGGACGGGTCGGTGGCACAACTGCGGTTTTTGGTGCGTCCGGCAATGCGCTTTATTTCAGTAAAGAAGTCATTCCCTTTACCGACAAACCCTACGCCGATACCGCGCAAACGCCGGTCTTTCACCATGTCGGGGTTTATGCCTATCGCCCCGGTGCACTGGCCGCTTACCCCGGATGGCCACTCGGGCCGCTGGAACAACTCGAAGGGCTTGAACAACTCAGGTTTCTAGAGAACGGCCGCCACGTTCTGTGCGTCGAAGTCGACGGAAAAGGACGACAGTTCTGGGAGTTGAACAACCCCGAAGATATCCCGAAAATCCAACAAATGATGATGCAGATGGGCGTGGAATGATCAGATCATTCCCACCTTTCGATCCTTAAAGGATTATCGACAACCTGAGGAAAGCGCGGCCACACCCCTGCAAAAAACCCGGCCGTCTCTTCACATTGCCCTGAAACAACCCGAACACCCTGCGAGACGTTGCAATAACGAAACTTATCTTCCAAAGTATAGAAAAAGTTAGCGGTAGCGGGTGATATTACCCCACAACTTAAGTATGTGTACAGCGACGAGACACACGCGTTGGACAAGCAAGGACAACCTTGACTATGACAAAAAGAGTTACAAAAGCGGTCTTTCCTGTTGCCGGCATGGGAACACGATTTCTGCCAGCGACGAAATCGATCCCCAAAGAGATTATGACGCTCGTTGATCGGCCCTTGATCCAATACGCCATCGATGAAGCACGCGCTGCAGGAATAACAGAATTTATTTTTGTGACGTCACGTGGAAAAGGTGCGCTTGAAGATTATTTTGACCATGCGCCAGAACTGGAAGCATCGCTTGCACGCTCCGGCAAGGACGCCTTGCTTGAGACGCTGCGCGCGACCAATATGGAAAGCGGTGCCATCGCCTATATCCGGCAGCATCGGGCGCTTGGCCTTGGACATGCTGTATGGTGCGCACGCCGCCTGATAGGTAACGAACCCTTCGCCGTTATTCTGCCCGATGATGTCATTGCCGGTGAAACGCCGTGTTTGCAGCAGATGGTCGATGCACATGCCGAAAGCGGCGGCTGCATGGTTGCAGCCATGGAAGTGCCGCCCGAAAAGGCATCTGCTTATGGCCTGCTAAGCGTCAGCAAGGAGCAGGGACCACTGCTTTCTGTGTCCGGCATGGTTGAAAAACCAAAACCCGAAGATGCTCCCTCCAACCTTGCTGTGATCGGGCGGTATATCCTGACACCAAAGGTCCTCTCCAACCTGAATAAAATGAAGAGTGGCGCAGGTGGCGAGATCCAGCTTACGGATGCTATCGCACAAGAAATTACCGAAGGGCACGACGTGTTCGGCTACCGGTTCAAAGGCCAGAGGTTCGATTGCGGATCAAAGGCCGGATATCTTCAGGCAACCGTTGCCTTCGGACTTGCGCGGCCCGAGCTTCGTGAAGAGTTTGCCGACTTTTTAAGTCACATGCAAAACATGAAGAAAGCTGCTGAATAAGGAAGCCACGCAATGACCAACATACTCGTAACCGGTGGTGCCGGATACATTGGTGCGCATGCCTGTAAGGCGCTTGCGGCTGCCGGATACACTCCTGTTACGTTTGACAATCTGTCCACCGGATGGGCCGACGCAGTTCGGTTCGGCCCGTTGGTACGGGGCGATTTGCTGGACAGTGCGGCTGTTACAGCAGCCTTCGAGCAGTATAAACCTGCTGCGGTCATGCATTTCGCCGCCCTTAGTCAGGTCGGAGAGTCGATGCAGGACCCTGGCCGGTACTGGTACGAGAATGTTGTTGGCGCACTGAACCTTGTGCAATCAGCCATCGCCAGCGGATGCCATAATTTTGTATTTTCTTCCACCTGCGCGACTTACGGTGATCAGGACGGTGTCATGCTGGATGAAGCAACCGCCCAATATCCCATAAATGCCTATGGCGCCTCGAAGCGCGCGATCGAGGACATCCTTGAAAACTTCGCTGCAAGTTCCGGTTTGCGCAAGGTTGTGTTTCGGTATTTCAACGTCGCCGGCGCAGACCCACAAGGCGAAGTTGGCGAGCAACATGTTCCTGAAACCCACCTGATTCCGCTGATGCTGGATGCTATTGATGGGAAACGGAGCGGCCTGACAATTTTTGGTACGGATTATGATACCCCCGATGGGACCTGCGTCCGGGACTATGTGCACGTGTCCGATCTTGTCGATGCTCATGTTCTTGGCCTGAAATGGCTTGAGGACGGTAAAGAAAACGCCGTGTTCAACCTTGGGACAGGCACCGGGTTCTCGGTGCGTGAGGTCATAGATCACAGTGCAAGCGTCACAAACCGGGCCGTTCCCTATACCGAAGGGCCGCGGCGCGCAGGCGATGCGGTAAAACTTGTTTCCGGCAGCCAACATGCGCGTGATGTGCTTGGCTGGACCCCCACGCGGTCATCGCTTGACCAAATGATTGCCGATGCGTGGCGCTGGCACCAGTCCCCACCCTACAAGCGTTAACCGTTTGGTCTAGGCGGCTTTAACCGAAGCGTTCTCGATAATAATCGTATGCAGCGTGGTCGCTACATTATTGGCCCGCAACTTTGAACAAACGCTGGAATCGCGCATTGTACGAGACACTGCAGCCAACGCCTTGAGATGTGCCACACCCGAGTTTTTGGGCGCAAACAAGGCGAAAACCAGATCAACCGGTTGGCGGTCTACCGCCTCGAAATCCAGTGACTTTTCCAGCCGGATGAAAACGCCGACCACTTCCTTCAAACCATCCAGACGGGCATGAGGAAGGGCAATGCCGTTTCCCACGCCCGTCGGACCAAGGCTTTCGCGCTCTTGAAGCGCCTCGATAGCAGTTTTCGCGTCGATGCCATAAGCCGTTTCGGCTGTTTCGCTTAAGTCCTGAAACAGTCTTTTCTTACTGCTGCACATGCTTATCAACCGAACAGCGTCAGGTTGCAAAATCTTTGCAAGTTCCATGTCGATCCATCTGCTTTAGGCACCCCGCGAGGTGCGTTTGTATTTACGTCCCGAGCACGGGGTCGATCCAGCCGACATTGCCGTCTTCACGACGATAAACGACATTCACCCCGCTTGTCCCCTCTTTCCGAAAAACGACGACAGGTACACCCGCCAATTCCATTTGCATCACGGCCTCTCCGACCGACAAGGAAGGAATCGAGGTCTCCATCTCTGCAATGATCATCGGCTGTAGTGTTTCGGGCTCTTCGGACTCGCCGTTTCCAGACGTTGCGAGGATATACGAGGACGCGCCGAATAATTCAACCGGCTCCTTGCGATCCTTGTGGTGATCCTTCAACCGCCGCTTGTAGCGACGCATTTGCTTGTCCATCTTCTCGCGCGAGGATTCAAAGGCATTATATATCTCTGTGGCATGCCCTTTGGCTTGTGCTGTTAGGCCTGTCGAAAGATGAACAATCGTCTCACAGACAAATTCATGGGCGCTTTTTGAGAACACAACCGTCACGTCCGTCGGACGACCGGCATATTTTTCAATTAATCCGTCAAGCTCTGTTCTGACGTGTGTTTGCAAAGCTTCGCCTACGTCAATCTGTCTACCGCTGATTTGATAGCGCATCATGCCTCCTAGGTTTCTGAGGTTTCATGCTGTGGCCCGGCCGCTGATCGCGCCCGGTTTCCAACGCCCCCGCACGCTTCAAGGCGTGTCTGAAAGCTTCGATCGTGCAGAGTGCTGTTTTGCTGGAACAGATCGGCCCGATGGAAGACAAGAAGGAGTCGTGTCCAAGCATCCCCTGCATTTGGCGTCAGATCAACCGCCTCTGTCAACTCAACTTTGGTTAAGATCGGGCGCAAGTGATCCTGACGGGACCACCTTGCAAACTCCGCAAGGTCAAAAACCACTCGCAAAACAAGGCTATGTGATCCGAAATCCCTCGCCCAGATAGACACGGCGCACATTTTCGTCCTGTACGACCTCAGACGCGGTACCGCTCATCAAAACCTGTCCGTCGTGCAAAATATAGGCCCGATCCACAATTTCCAGAGTCTCGCGCACGTTATGATCGGTGATCAGAACACCGATTCCCCGTGCCTTCAGATCCATGACCAGCCCACGGATATCCGCGACAGAAATCGGATCAACGCCGGCAAACGGTTCGTCCAGCAAAAGATATTTCGGATCAGCCGCCAGACAGCGTGCGATCTCGACCCGTCGCCGCTCTCCTCCCGAAAGCGATAGCGCAGACGCCCGACGCAAATGCTCGATGTGGAATTCTGACAACAGCTCTTCAAGCTTCTCACGGCGCCGCATCGGGTCTTTTTCCGCGATTTCAAGAATCGCCATGATGTTATCTTCAACCGACATGCCGCGAAAAATCGACATTTCCTGAGGAAGATACCCGATACCCAGCTTGGCCCGCCGGTACATCGGCAGCCGCGTAACATCGCGACCGTCAATTTCGATCCGCCCCCCTTCGGGCGTCACCAGACCTGCGATGGCATAAAAGCAGGTCGTCTTTCCCGACCCGTTCGGCCCAAGTAGCGCCACGATCTCTCCGCGGTGCAACTCGAAACTCACGTCTCTTATCACCACCCGCTTGCGATAGCTCTTGCGCAACTGCACAATCCGCAGGCCCTCTTGCTGCGGGGTCAAAGAAGGGTCGGCGGCGTCATTCACTTGTCGTCACCGGATTTGAAAATCACCCGCACACGCCCCGTCATCACGCCGGTTCCGGCATCAAGGTTGATATCAAGCTGCTCGCCCGCAAGCGTATTGGACCCTTGTGTCAAAAGCACACCACCCAACATGCGCAAGGTGCTGTCTCCAAGCGTATAAACAGCCTCGCGGGCCTCGGCGACCTCGGGTCCGGTGACAAAAATCACCCCCCCCGTCGCGAGCAATTGGTCAATATCGCCAGAGGTATTCTCGCCCGAGGCATACCGCACCTCAACTTTTTGGGCCGACAACCGCATTTCGCCTTGGGCCACGATGACATCGCCCATAAACACCGCGCCGCCATCGTCCTGATTGATCTCAAGCTGTTGGGCGGTAATTTCGACCGGAAGTGTACTGTCGTGCTGCAATGCGCCAAAGGCCACCTGAGCCCCTTGGGCCGCGGCAAAACCGGTGCCCGCCAACAGAACCAATATCGCAAAGATCACACGAAACATCACCAAAACTCCCCTTTACTATCGTGGCGTGTATATCAGCTTCACACCATTCTTGAAGAGAAGAACGGGTCCGGTGGGCTCCCCTTCCCTTGGCGCAATCCGCATCTGTCCCGCCGTCAACTGGCCCGACGGAGCCTTTCCCTTGATCGGTCCCATCGATTCGATTTCGATCCGGTCCAGTCGCGCCTGAATGCCTTGGGTCGTGATCCGGTATCCGGTAGAGGTCGTGATGACCACGCCGCCTGTCATCTCCAGTGTCCCGGCTGCCGTATTTATCGTGGCATCGCGCGCTGAAAGTTGCGTTTTACTGCCCCCTTCGGCCTCAAGTGCTGCGTGGATCTGACTGGCGATCATGATATCCCTGTTCTCGGGCGCAGGGCGCGCGGTCTCGGCAGACAGATAAACGGCGCCGCCATCCTTTGTCATGCCGGCGTAAACGGGTGCGGTGATCCGTTGCTCCCGCGCCAACGTATCAACCTCCAGCTCCGCAAACGGTATGGACTGGGTCGGATCAACGTCGCGCGACAAAAGAAAGATCGACGACAACAGCCCCAAAGCCACAAGCGGCAGGATAATCTTGCCCCAAGCCACAAGGCGCGAATAACCGTTATCATATCGCGCCATAGGTATTAGCCCAATCCGGCACGCAGCAGGTCATGAATGTGAAGTATTCCAACCGCCGAGGCGGTATTGGCAGGGTCCACAACGAACAGGCATGTGACTTGCGGGCTACGCTGCGTCATCATCGCCAAAGCCTCGGCAGCAAGAGCATCAGGGCCGATCATACGCGGTGTCCGGGTCATCACATCATCCGCCGTCAGGTTCAGCAGCCCCGACATATGCCGGCGCAGGTCGCCATCGGTGACCACACCCAACAGGTTAACACCCTGCCCCAGCACACCGACAACACCAAAGCCCTTTTGCGACATGACCAGCAAGGCTTCGCTCATGGGTGTGCCCGACGCCACCAATGGCAGTTGGTCGCCTACATGCATCAGGCTGCGCACCTTGGTCAGTTGCGCGCCCAGCTTACCGCCGGGATGAAAGTCACGAAACCGCTCGGGGGTGAACTCACGGTATTCCATCAAAGCCACCGCAAGCGCATCGCCCAAAGCCAACGTCATCGTGGTCGAGGAGGTGGGCACAATGCCCGTGCCGCACGCCTCGGGCACCACTGGCAACGGCAGCGCAACATCCGCACGCTGCATCAAGGTCGATCCCGGCCTGCTTGCAATCCCGATCAGGGGAATTTCGAACCGCCGCGTATAGGTTATGATATCAGCCAACTCGGGCGTCTCACCCGAATTGGACAACAGCACGACAACATCGCCCGCCGCCAACATCCCGAGATCCCCGTGCGATGCCTCGGCGGGATGCACAAAATGCGCGGGCGTTCCGGTTGACGAAAATGTGGCGGCTATCTTGCGGGCGATGTGCCCTGATTTGCCCATACCCGACAGAATAACCCGCCCCCGCGCCTTGAGGATAAGTTCAACCGCTTGGGTGAATGTTTCGTCAAGGCCATCAGCCAACAGACCAAGGGCCGCAGCCTCGGCGCGGATAACCCGTCGGGCGGTTTCGATATAAGAACGGGCTGCATTGGTCATAAGAGCACTCTAATGGGAGAAAATATCAGCATCGGCATATCCGGTCAGATCCAGCTGCGCCCGTGTGGGTAAAAAGTCAAAACACGATTGTGCCAAAGCCATTCGGCCTTCGCGGATCATCCGCTTGTTCAACGCCTCGCGCAGCCGGTGCAGATAAAGAACATCGGACGCGGCATAATTTTGCTGATCACGCGTAAGAACCGGCGCGCCCCAGTCACTTGATTGTTGCAGCTTCGAGATATCAACACCAAGCAATTCCTGACACAGGTTCTTCAACCCGTGGCGATCCGTGTAAGTGCGCACCAGTTTCGATGCAATCTTGGTGCAATAGACCGGCGCAGCCCTCACCCCGAAAGCATGCAGCATCGCCGCAATATCAAAGCGCCCGAAATGAAACAGCTTGAGCACCTCGGGATCGGCCAACACTTTGACCAGATTGGGCGCGGTCGTCTGCCCCAGACCGACCTGCACCAGATGCGCATGTCCGTCACCGGACGAAAGTTGCACAAGACACAGCCGGTCGCGATACGGATTCAACCCCATCGTTTCGCAATCAATCGCCACCACCGGCCCAAGAGAAAGCCCGTCCGGCAGATCGTTTTTATAAAAATGAATGGCCATATTCCATCCCGCGCTCCAACACTTGCCGCTTTGGGATAGGCAGTTCATACTCTGAACACAATGGTGCGGCGGCCAACCACCGCGCACAATTTACCACCTAACGCACCACCACCTGCCGGTCGGGAAGGACCATCCGCTATGCATACCCACACTGGAGCCTCTTTTTTCCGGACGGCGTCAGGCATCATTGCCGCGGTTTTACTTACGTCAACCGGCCCCCTTTACGCAGCGTCCAGCGCGCCTGTCACAGCATCTGACTGGTTGGGCCACCTGCAAAATGACTTGTTACCATTCTGGGATGTGCCTGATGCGCTTGGAACGCCGGTTGGCAACTTTGCCACCGCGCGGTGCAACACAGGGTTGCTCCCTGCCTATGGAACGGCCTGCGAGGGGATAAGTGCATTTCGCTCGACCACGCCTGAACAGACATTGGTCGGGTTATCACGGCAAATCTTCAGCTACGGCGTCGCATTCCACATGACCGGCGAGCAGAAATACCTCGATTATGCCAAAGCGGGCATGACCTATCAGTTCGACAACGCAATCGACCCTGCCACCGGCTATTTCAAACAACGACAGGTTAACGACCTGTGGCAAGATCAGGCAAACGTCCAAGAGCAGGCATATGGCCTGTTGGGGCCTACTCTTGTTTACTATCTTACCCGCGATCCCGAACTCTTTTCGCAAATCAAAGACGTGAAAACGGCAATCGACACCTCGTTCGGCAGTTTTCCGGGGCAAGGATACGGTTGGCAACCCGGAGAGCCCGCGTCGCAGAACCTGACTGCACATCTGGATCAACTAAACACTTATTTGACACAACTCGCCGAGACGGCCCCTTCGGTTGAAAAGGCAATTTGGCAGCAAGGTGCGCTGGAAACAGCGCATTACATCCGCGACACATTTTTCGACGCCTCCACCGGCATGTTCAAAAAGAATGCCACCACACCAGACGGATCGCTGGCCAATCTTGATTTCGGTCATTCCGCAAAAACCTTGTGGTTTCTGGACGTGATCGGCAGCCGCACCGGAGACACAGAGCTTGTCCGCTTTGCCCGAAATCAGGTCGCCCCGTTGATCGAACGGGCCTATCTGGCCGACACAGGATCGTGGGCCGCCGGCTATGATGCGAACGGGGCTTTGATCAAGGATGCAAACTGGTGGATGTTCGCCGAAATGGACCAGTACATTGCATCCCTCGCCATCGATTCGCCAGAATATCGTGCCTATCTCGACAAGACACAGAGCTATTATCTGACCCATTTTGTCGATCGGGAATATGGAGGGATCTGGGCCGGTATCGATTACGAAACCGGAGAGCCATTTTCAGATCAGGCCAAACACCAGAAATGGAAGGCCGGATTTCATTCTTTCGAACACGCCCTTGTCAGCTATATCGCGGCCGCTGCACGTGACGGGGAAATGATCCCGCTTTATTTTGAAACGGGGGCCGACCCTTATGGCTTCGGCTCTGCCTATACGTTTTTTGCAAATGTGTTTTCGGTAGAAGATATCGACACCGCCGACGGCAGCGTTCAGCGGGTGATGTTCGAGCAGGCCACATTGGGGGCCACGACTGTTCCGTTGCCAGCAGGTTTCGTACTGTTGATCGCAGCCCTTGGCGGGCTTGGCCTGACGGGGGAGCGCATCAACCGTCCGTCGTAACTTGCGCCGAACATCATTGCAGTCAGCTGGTTTTACTGCATTGATGATGTGGCATCTTCAAGAGGTCCACAGTGAGCCAGCCAGACACCATTGCCTATCTGACCACCAAAGAGGTCGCAGCGTTGTTGCGGGTCAAAGAGCGCAAGGTTTATGATCTGGCCGCGGAGGGAGAGATCCCGCATCACCGCATCACCGGAAAACTCCTGTTTCCTGCCGCCGAAGTGACCGCCTGGATCGAGGGCAGCCCCCTTGAGGAAACCGGCCCGCGCCCGGCGATCATCGCAGGATCGCATGATCCGCTACTGGATTGGGCTTTGCGGGAATCCGGCTCGGGGCTGGCGGCCCTGTTCAACGGAAGTCGCGGCGGCATCGAGCAATTCAAAAGCAAGAATGCCGCCTTGTGCGGAATGCACATTCCCGAGGCCCGCGGGTGGAATATACAAACTGTCGCCGATAGCGGGCTGCGGGATTGTGTGCTCATCAACTGGGCCAAACGCACGCAGGGATTGATCGTCGGGGACCGGATGGCAGGGCGGGTCAAGGGCCTTGAAACGCTGGATGGTGCCAGCATCCTGCTGCGTCAACCCGGTGCCGGTGCCCGCGCCCTGTTCGACAAGCTCGGCGCAGACCACGACCTTTCCAAGGCGATCATTCTGCCAAAACCCGCACATACCGAAACCGATGCCGCATCGGCCGTCGCATCGGGCGAGGCCGATGTTGCCTTTGGACTGCTTGCAGCAGCCGCCCAGTTCCGGC
>JBLHUT010000010.1:0-31134 GCA_047629975.1 Paracoccaceae bacterium | reverse complement strand
TGACAATCACCGTGATGCGCAATGCCGGTTTCGAGGCGTTCAACAACATTGCAGGCGGCGAAACGGCGGGCATTCCGTTTGCGGCACTGGTGGCCGAACGGATGGCCCTGCCGATGACCTATGTGCGCAAAAAGCCGAAAGGATACGGGCGCAATGCACGCATCGAAGGTGTTATGACCCCCGACGACAGGGTTCTGCTGGTCGAAGACCTGACAACTGACGGCGGATCGAAGCTGAGCTTTGTCGACGCGATCCGCGACACGGGCGCAACTTGTGGCCACACCGCCGTGATCTTTTACTACGACATCTTTCCAGAAACCGAAAAGACACTGGCAGACCACGGGATCGCCCTGCACCACTTGTGCACGTGGCGCGATGTCGTCGCAGAGGCCCGTCGCCGCGGCACCTTTGACGAGGCGACCCTGACGGAAGTGGAGGCTTTTCTTTCTGGTCCCCGCGACTGGCAGGATGCCCGCACACAGGCGTAACGCCTGCAAGATCAGCGCGTCATCGCTTGCCTGGCGATGACCACCCGCACATTCGAAACGACCAAGGCGCACAATCTGGTGGTTTGGTCTTTAGTTTGGTATCCCCTGTAGTCTGGTAAATTTTGATGCAGCTTGCACCAGAATATGCTAGATGTGGCACCAAACCCGTTGGAAACCACATCATATTGCCAGAAAAATCTATCCACATACTTATACATTTTGCGTTGGCTGCAACAAAGCGACTAAACTCGGTCGGGAACACAAGATCGGTCAGACACACACCGGTCAGCACGCAAATTAGCCGTGCGTATATCAACGCAGCCCCATGAGGGCGCGTTTCGACATGAACAGGGCACAGAACGCCCAGGGCGCATCGTCCGATAGGAACACAATGAACGAGCTTACGCACTTTAGCCCCACCGGCGTGACGACAACGGACACTGGCACGACCATTGGCTCTGTTGCACAGCCCCACAATATCGAGGCCGAACAGCAGCTTCTGGGTGCTGTCCTGACAAACAACGATATCTTTGACCGTGTGGCATCGGTGATCGGCCCGCAGCATTTCTTTGATCCCGTCCATGCGCGGATCTTTGAGGTGGCCAGCGCGCGCATCGCTAAAAACCTTCAGGCAACGCCCGTAACGCTCAAGGCGTTTCTGGAGGACGAGCCGGGATTGAAGGAACTGGGCGGTCCGGCCTACCTTGCCAAACTCGCCGGTGCCGCCATCGCCAGCTTTGCCGCGCGTGATTACGCCCAGATCATTTATGACCTGTCGATCCGGCGCGAACTTATGGCGCTGGGGCGCGATATCGTGGCAAAGGCCGCGTCGGTCGATGTGGCCTCCGAGCCAAAAGAGCAAATCATCGAGGCCGAGCAACAGCTTTACAAACTGGGCGAGGAAGGCAAATCCGACAGCGGGTTCCAATCGTTCCTCAAGGCGGTGACCGATGCGGTAAACGTGGCAAATGCCGCCTATCAGCGCGAAGGCGGATTGGCGGGGGTGTCGACCGGCTTGATCGACATGGACAAAAAACTCGGGGGCTTGCACCGGTCGGATCTGTTGATCCTTGCGGGGCGTCCGTCGATGGGTAAGACCTCGCTTGCGACCAACATCGCGTTCAACATTGCCAAGGCGTACAAACGCGGCACGCTGAACGACGGCACCGAAGGGGCGACTGACGGTGGGGTCGTCGGGTTCTTTTCGCTCGAGATGTCGGCCGAACAATTGGCGGCACGGATCCTGTCGGAGGCCTCAGAGGTGCCGTCAGAGCAAATCCGGCGCGGCGACATGACCGAAGGCGAGTTCCGCCGTTTCGTAGAGGCCGCAAAATCGCTTGAGGCCTGCCCGCTTTACATCGACGATACACCCGCCCTGCCGATCAGCCAGCTGGCCGCGCGCGCCCGACGGCTCAAACGGACACACGGGTTGGATGTGCTGATCATCGACTACTTGCAACTGGTTCGCCCGGCCACCGCAAAAGACAGCCGCGTCAACGAGGTGTCGGAAATCACTCAAGGGTTGAAAGCAATTGCAAAAGAGCTGGATATTCCCGTGATCGCCTTGTCGCAGCTCTCCCGTCAGGTAGAGAACCGCGAAGACAAGCGCCCGCAATTGTCAGACTTGCGCGAATCCGGTTCGATCGAGCAGGACGCGGATGTGGTAATGTTCGTCTACCGCGAGGAATATTACAAAGAACGCGAAAAGCCCGGCGATCACGAGATGGAAAAAATGGCCGCGTGGCAGGTCGAGATGGAGAGTTTGCACGGCAAGGCCGAGGTTATTATCGGCAAGCAGCGCCACGGCCCGATCGGCCACATCGAATTGAGCTTCGAGGGGCGTTTTACCCGCTTTGGCAATCTTGTAAAACCGTGGCAGCAGGGCGGCGGCTCGCAGGAATTCTGATCCCGTTCAGGGGTCTCAACTGCCCCAGATTTTACGAACGTACTGGCGTGTTTCGCGAAATGGCGGGACCCCGCCGTGCTTTTGTACCGCTCCCGGACCCGCGTTATAGGCGGCAAGGGCAAGACGCCAGCTTTTGAACCGGTCATACATTTGCCGCAGATACCGCGCGCCCCCTTCAAGGTTTTCGCGCGGATCATGCGGGTCAACCCGCAGATCGCGGGCTGTGGCGGGCATCAACTGGGCAAGCCCGATGGCACCTTTGCTGGATTTGGCACGGACCTTCCAATTACTCTCTTGCTGGACCAGACGGAGGAACAGGTCCTCGGGAACATTGTGTTTTCGGGCCGCGGCACGCGCCACGGACAGATACTTTCCGCGGTAAGTCCCCGTAAATATGGCTGATCCATTTTTGGACGGCGTGATGACCGAAGGCGGGCGCAAGCGCACAGAATTGGCATATTGGGTTGCGGCCCGCGAATCGAGCAATTGCGTCTGGGAGTGGAAAAGCTTGGCTCGCGATTTGGACGAAAAGCTTGTCTCGGCAGTAACTGGCAAACTTAGGGAAAGCGTCGCAACAAGGCCGATTCCAAGCTTCAAAATCATTGTCGACCCCATAATCGGCTCTGTTATCGGGGTGTTATAGCCGATGTTGCCACAATCGCCAACACCCTAGCCAAGCCGCCGCCTGCCGCCCCAGAAAAGAGGCCGCGATTAGGGGAAAATCCCGTTTTGTCGGCCCGTCTGCTGGTATATCCTGCCACAGAACGCAGGCGGTCGAGAATCGACTGGACACAGATTGAACACAAAGACCCTTCGGGGTCGGAAAGAGGGAAAATATCATGGCAGGATCAGTCAACAAGGTCATCCTGATCGGTAATCTCGGGCGCGACCCCGAGGTACGCAATTTTCCGAATGGCGGAAAAGTCTGCAACCTGCGCATCGCAACGTCGGAAACCTGGAAAGACCGCAACACAGGCGAGCGCAAAGAGCGCACCGAGTGGCACAGCGTTGCAATCTTTTCGGAACCATTGGCCAAAGTCGCAGAGCAATACCTGCGCAAGGGTTCCAAGGTCTATCTTGAGGGGCAGCTTGAAACCCGTAAATGGCAAGACCAGAGCGGGCAGGACAAATACTCGACCGAAGTCGTGCTGCGGCCGTATTCTTCAACGCTGACAATGCTTGACGGGCGCGGCGAAGGCAGCGGCGGCATGGGCGGTGGTGGCGGCAGTGCCGGCGGCTATGGCGGTGATGACCGCTCGCAGGGGGGCGGCTACGATGACCGGTCGCAGGGCGGCGGCTCTTCGTATGGCGGCGGCGGCACCTCTCCGGCCCCGGCCAATTCGGACATGGACGACGAAATTCCGTTCTAATGCCATGAGGCGGGGTCTGGATCCGCACCGTAAAACACAGGTCGAAGGCGCCGCGAAACACGCGCCTTCGACAACAGGTTGTTCACCGATACGTTGGCACCCGTGCAAGAGATGGCCCTAAACCTAGACCTGCGGTGTTATGCCGATAGAGGTCATAAGTTGATAATATCCCAGCAGCACCATCAAAAAGAATCCGAACAGGACCAGCTCGTGCTTGAAATGGTGCGAATGGAAAAACGCACGGTCGCGGTGATGAAGCACATCCAGAAGCTCGTCTCCGAACCGGATCGACAAGAACGTCCCCAGACCGGACAACACCACAATCCCCCAATAGGGAAACGGTGTCACAATCACAGTGTGCAGAAGTTTGGTCAGCACCGTCGTGTCGTAATATTGCGGTGCAAAAAGCATGATTGCACAGTTAAGCCCGATAGCCACCAACCAGACGGCGACCTCAGAGAAAACCATGCGTATTCCGAACAACAGCCGCAACGGGAAGTCGAGCAGGAACCCCGCATCGGCAACCGGGGTGCACAACACAAAGAAACTCCAGCTTAGCAAAGCGGCAATGCCACCGGTCGCCAAATCGTATTCATAGCTCAGGTAGCCGAAGTAGCCCAGAAAGAGGCCACAGAGCAGAGAGAATTTGATGAATATCTGCGAACGCGGCTTTGCTGTCATACCACTTTCCAAAAGGTCTGCGAGCTTTGGACGTAATAGAGCCCGCAACGCCGGTCAAGGCACGTCAGCCAAGCGGTACACGTCAGCCTATTCTTTGAAGGCCCAGAGACTACCCCGCCGACGTCACGGCCCGTCCGCGCGATCGCGCGAAAGGACCTTTATCTAGAACCCGATACCAACACGTTGTCAGACGCCGGACACCGCCGTGCCAAGCCTATCCAATTCGGTAGTTCGGCGACTCCCGGGTGATCTGCACGTCATGCACATGGCTTTCCTTCAGGCCGGCACCGGTAATTTTGACAAAGGTGCAATTGGCCCGCATGTCTGCAACCGTCGCATTGCCGGTATATCCCATCGCCGCGCGCAAACCACCGACAAGCTGATGCAAAACCGCACTTGCGGAGCCTTTGTAAGGGACCTGACCCTCGATCCCTTCGGGGACAAGTTTGTCGCTGGCGGCGTCCTTTTGGAAGTATCTGTCCGCAGATCCCCGCGCCATCGCCCCAAGACTTCCCATCCCGCGATAGGACTTGAAGCTGCGGCCCTGATACAAAATCACCTCG
Organism: Paracoccaceae bacterium; assembly: GCA_047629975.1. Lineage (GTDB taxonomy): Bacteria > Pseudomonadota > Alphaproteobacteria > Rhodobacterales > Rhodobacteraceae > JBLHUT01. The sequence goes on along the minus strand of JBLHUT010000010.1, from coordinate 26,126 downwards.
CCCGGGCTTTCATCCGTGCCCGCAATCATCGAGCCGACCATCGCACAAGACGCCCCCGCCGCGATCGCCTTTGCAAAATCGCCCGAGAACTTGATCCCGCCATCCGCAATAATCGGTGTGCTGGTGTCGGCCGCGCCCTTGGCACTGTCGATGATCGCCGTCATCTGCGGCACGCCCACGCCGGCCACCATCCGCGTTGTACAGATCGAGCCGGGACCGATGCCAACCTTGATGCCGTCGGCCCCTGCACCGATCAGCGCGCGCGTAGCCTCTGCTGTTGCCACGTTGCCGGCAATGACCTGAATGGCGCTCGAGAGCTTCTTGATCCGCTCCACGGCCAGTGCGACACCGGCCGAATGTCCATGCGCGGTGTCCACCACGATGATATCGCAGCCCGCATCAATCAACGCCTCGGACCGCTCGAAACCGGAATCTCCCACCGTCGTGGCGGCCGCGACCCGCAACCGGCCCAGGTCGTCCTTGCAAGCCTGCGGGTTCAGAACCGCCTGCTCGATGTCGCGCATTGTCAGAAGGCCGGTCAATTTTCCGGCGGCATTGGTAACCAACAGCTTCTCGATCCGGCGGGCGTGCATCAGGCTGCGGGCCTCGCCAAGGTCGGCAGGCTCGGTCAGAATCGCAAGGTTCTTCGAACTCATCATCACACTGACCGGCACAGCATCGTCGGTTGCAAACCGCATATCGCGATTGGTCACGATGCCCAAAACATGGCCACGATCATCGACAACAGGAAATCCGGTGATCCTGTAGCGTTCCTGCAAGGCTTTTGCATCGCCCACCGTTTGATCGGGCCGCAGGGTGATGGGGTTATAGACAACACCGCTTTCAAACCGCTTGACGCGGCGAACCTCGCGGCTTTGCTGCTCCACATCCAGATTGCGGTGGATCACGCCCATGCCACCGGCCTGTGCCATGGCGATGGCCATACGAGACTCGGTCACGGTGTCCATCGCCGAGCTGAGCAACGGAATGTTCAGCCGGATGGATTTTGTGACAAAAGTAGAGGTATCCGCCGTGGACGGCAGCACACTGCTTTGTGCCGGAACCAGAAGGACATCATCGAAGGTCAGGGCCTCACGAATCTCCATAGCACTCTCCTTTGCGCGGGATCGGTTGGCGCGTCGCTATTACATGGAAACCGCTCAGGCGAAAGGGCCAAAGCCGAAACAGCGGATTGCAAGCCACAGGTTTTCCGGCCAGTGTGCCAATTATGAGCAAACATGGTTATGAAAGCGGGCGGCTTGATCTGCCCTTCGTCGGGATCGCGACCTTCGGGAAGCGGCCCTATATCGCCGATTGGTCCACGCTGGACGCCGATGTTGCGGTGTTGGGCGCGCCCTTTGACGGCGGCACGCAATTTCGCCCCGGGGCGCGGTTCGGCCCACGCGCCGTGCGCGAGGCCTCGACGCTGTTCAGCTTTGGGCACGCGGGGGCTTATGATCACGAAGATGATACAACGTATCTTCCGGCGACAGTGCGCATTGCCGATATGGGCGATGCCGACATCGTGCATACCGACACCGAAAAAAGCCATGCCAACATCGAAACCGGTGTGCGCGCGGCGCTTGCGGCGGGGGCATTACCCGTCGTGATCGGCGGCGATCATTCGATCAACATCCCCGTTATCCGCGCGTTCGACGACCAAGGCCCCTTTCACATCGTCCAGATCGACGCGCATCTGGATTTTGTCGATGAACGCCACGGCGTGCGCCACGGGCACGGCAACCCGATGCGGCGGGCAGCCGAAAAGGATTATGTCACCGGACTGACCCAACTTGGCATCCGGAACGTAAGCTCCACCGCCAAAGAAGGCTACGAGGACGCCCGCAAGATGGGCTCGAGCATCATGAGTGTGCGACAGCTGCGCGCGGCGGGCAACGACGCGGCCTTGGCCACGATCCCAAGTGGTGCGCGCGTTTACCTGACCATCGACATCGACGCGTTCTGTCCCTCGATCGCGCCCGGCACGGGCACGCCCTCGCACGGTGGTTTTCTGTACTACGAAGTGCTTGAGCTGGTGCAGGCCATCGTAAAACATCACAAGATCATCGGCATCGACCTTGTCGAGGTTGCCCCCGATTATGACCACTCGGGCAGCACCGCCATATTGGCGGCACAACTTTTGCTCAATACTCTGGGCTTCATCTTTGACGGCAAGCCAGCCGGCTGAAGGCACGGCCCCCGCATAAAGTGCAGGGGCCGAGACACCGCTTGATTAGCGGTAAAGCAGTGAAATACCGTCGGAAAACAGGTGTAATTTTGATGGATCTGCCTTGAGCTGTACGGTCTGGCGGCGCAAATCCGGCTGAATGCCGGGCAGTTTTGCCACGACACCGTTGCTGCTGTTGGCATCTTTTCCAAAATACAAAAGCGTGACCTCGCCAAGTGCCTCGGAGATGTCGACGACCCCTTCGAACAGGTAATCGTCACCGGCCGGGATGAAATCCTCGGGGCGCACTCCCAGATTGACCTTGAGGCCCATGTCGGCCTGTGTCGTGGGAATATCGGCCACCGCCGTCCCACCGCCATCAAGTGCCACCGAAGTTTGCGCCCCTGTAGCAGTGATTTTTCCCGACAAAAGGTTCATCGCAGGCGAGCCGATAAACTGCGCCACAAATTCGTTTTGCGGGCGCTGGTAAAGCTCAAGCGGCGTGCCGACCTGACTGATCCCGCCCCCCGCCAGCACTACGATACGGCTGGCCAGCGTCATGGCCTCGACCTGATCGTGGGTGACATAGATCATCGTGCTATCGGGCATCGATTCCTTGAGTTGCGCAATCTCGATCCGGGTCGCCACCCGCAAGGCCGCATCAAGATTGGACAGTGGTTCGTCAAACAAATAGACCTTGGGATCACGCACAATCGCCCGCCCGATCGCCACCCGCTGTCGCTGCCCGCCCGACAACGCCTTCGGGAGACGGTCGAGATAAGGGGTGAGTTGCAAAATACGCGCGGCATTGTCGACAGCCGCTGCAATTTGCTCGGTTGATTGCTTGGCAATTTTTAGGGCAAAGGCCATGTTGTCGCGTACCGTCATGTGCGGATAAAGCGCGTATGACTGGAAAACCATCGCGATACCGCGCTGTGCCGGGGGCACGTCGTTCACGATCCGCCCGTCAATCTCCAACGTGCCGCCAGTGATCTTTTCAAGCCCCGCTATCATGCGCAAAAGTGTGGATTTACCGCACCCCGAAGGCCCGACAAACACGATCAATTCGCCCTGTTTGATATCAAGATTGATGTTCGACAATACTTCTACGTCGCCATACGCCTTGGCCACGTCTTTGAGCAACAAGTCAGTCATTCAAAGGCTCCTCCCCGTTACGCGGCGTTTTTCGTAGCAAGAGGACGGGTTGCCACGGACCCAGCCTTAAAACGTTATCGACCGGCACGGCCCCCCCCAGATCAGTGCCGAAAGGGTGCCACATCCCGACCGGTGCCGCGATCTGCGCCGCAGTATCCGACATGTTGAAGGCGCAAAAAATCTCCTCGTCCGCGAGGCTGCGCCGGAAACTCAGAACGGGGCCATCGGCGCGCATCCCGGACAGTGCGCCTTTTGACAAGGCCGGATGCGCATGCCGCAAAGCTATCGCGCGGCGATAGTGGTGCAACATCGCGTCCGGTGTCTTTTCTTGTGCATCAACCGCCAACGGCAGGTGCGCCTGTGCCACCGGCAACCACGGCCGCCCGTCACTGAAGCCGCCATTGGGCGCGTCACTGTGCCAGACCATCGGCGTGCGACAACCATCGCGCCCTTTGAATTCGGGCCAGAATTCGATGCCATAGGGGTCTTGAAGATCCTTGAAGGCCACGTCGGCCTCTGGCAGCCCCAATTCCTCGCCCTGATACAAACAGACGGACCCGCGCATGCACATCAGCAAGATCGGGAACATTCGCTGCGCCTGCGCGCTCATGCGCCAGCGCGAGACATGGCGGACCACATCGTGGTTCGACACCGCCCAACAGGCCCAGCCGTTTGCTGCGTGCTGTTCAAGCTGTGCAAACACATCGGTCACAAACTCTGCGCTCAACGTGTTCTTTGCAAGAAACTCAAAGGCATAGCACATGTGCACGCCTTGATTGCCTTGGGTGTACTCGCCCAAAATCTGCAATCCGTATTGCGCATCGCCCACTTCACCCACCGCAGCGATAGCGGGAAACTGATCCATGACCGCGCGAAACCGCGCCAGAAACAACAGGTTCTCGGGGCGGTTCTTTGAATAGATATGTTCTTGATGATTATACGGGTTTACCGATGGCGCAATATTGGCATTGCGCCGCTCGGGTGGCAGGGCGGGATTGTCACGCAGTTGCGCGTCATGGGTGTAAAAGTTGATGGTATCGAGCCGGAAGCCGTCAACCCCAAGTTCAAGCCAAAAACGCGCCACATCCAAAAGCGCATCTTGCACTTGCGGTTCATGAAAATTCAGGTCCGGCTGCGAGGTCAGGAAATTATGCAGATAATACTGCTCGCGTCGCGCATCCCATTGCCATGCCGATCCGCCAAAGATCGACAACCAGTTGTTGGGCGGCGTGCCATCGGGTTTCGGGTCGGACCAGACATACCAGTTAGCCCGGTCATTGGTGCGGTTGGCGCGGCTTTGCACAAACCAAGGATGTGCGTCGCTGGTATGGCTCAAAACAAGGTCGATCATCACTTTGATGCCCAATTCATGGGCCGTCTCGATCAGGATCGCAAAATCCGTCAGGCCGCCGAACATCGGGTCGACATCGCAATAATTGCTGACATCATAACCGAAATCTTTCATCGGCGAGGTGAAAAACGGCGATATCCAGATCGCATCAACCCCAAGCGACGCCACATAAGGCAGCCTGTCGACGATCCCCTTCAGGTCGCCGATGCCGTCACCGTCGCTGTCTTGAAAACTTCGCGGATAGATCTGATAGATCACCGCCCCGCGCCACCAATCGGCATCCTGTGTGACCGATTTTGTCAAATTCCCGACCGTCATCTTCAGCCTCCTTTGACAGACCCGGCCAACAGGCCGCGCACAAGAAATTTCTGCATCGAGAAAAATACCACCAACGGCACGGCAATCGAGACAAAGGCCGATGCTGCCAAAATCTCCCAGTCGCCCCCTCGAGACCCCAGAAGTTCACGCAACCGCCCCGTCATCACAAGCTGCTCTTCGTTGTTTCCAAGGAAAACAGTGGCCACCAACAGGTCGTTCCATGTCCACAAAAACTGGAAAATCGCAAAAGAGGCCAGCGCCGGAAACGACAGCGGCAGGACGATCTTGGTAAAGATCTCGAAATCGGTGGCCCCGTCAACCCGCGCACTTTCGATAATCTCGCGCGGCAACCCGATGATATAATTGCGTAACAGATACACTGCAAGCGGCAGGCCAAAGCCGGTATGAGCAAGCCATATCCCGAGATAGGATTTCCCCAAACCTACCCCGTTGTGCAATTTGAGCAGCGGAATAAGCGACATCTGAAGCGGCACAACCAGCAACCCAACAACCGTGGCAACAATAAGCGCGCGGCCCGGAAACTCCATCCACGCCAGTGCATAGGCGGCAAAAGCCGCAATCAGGATCGGAATAATTGTTGCGGGAATAGTCACCGTAAAGGTGTTGAGAAACGATCGCCCGATCCCTTCGGAAAACAGCACTCGTTCGTAATTGTCGAACGAGAATTTCGGATCCTCGATCGAGGCCAGAAAAATGCGCGTCCCACGATTGCCTGTTGGCTGCTCGACGCTTGTGATGCGGTAATCGCCGTTTTCCTGCACGGTGATAAATGCCCCGCGCCGTTCTGCGGTGGCACCGGGGGCAAACTCGGCAGGTCGCTGGGCGTTGATCCCGAAGGCTGTGATCGTGCCGTCCCCAGCCTCGAACAGATTGCCCTCAATCACCCATTGATCGCCAACCTGCACGGCCTCTGACGGCGCGCCGGCACGGGTCGTTATGCTGCGTTCACTGGCCGACATGCTTGTCCACCAACCGGAGGTCGTGATCTGGTCACGGTCCCTGAAGGAGCTGACCAGCAGCCCGAAGGTCGGGATCGTCCACAGCAGCACAAGCGCCACAACCGCAATATTCACAGCCCACGTCAGGCTTGATTTTGTTCCGGCAATATTATCCATAACGCGTCTCCGACAAGGTCATCGTCATTTCATTTCCGCCCGTGCATTGCGGATGTTCCACACCATGATCGGTGTCACCATCAGCATGATCACAAGCGCCACAGTCGACGCGCGCCCGAAATCCGCACCCCGGAACATCCAGTCGAACATAAGATTGGCAAGGACCTGACTGGACCATTGCCCGTTGGTCATGGCCAGCACGATGTCGAACACCTTGAGCACCAGAATCGTGATCGTGGTCCACACGACCGCGATCGTGCCCCAGATTTGCGGCACCTTGATCTTCATGAAAATCTGGAACGGGGAGGCCCCGTCAAGGATCGCCGCCTCGATCGTTTCCTCGGGAATACCGCGCAAGGCCGCCGACAGGATCACCATCGCAAAACCCGTCTGGATCCAGACAAGGATGACCATCAAAAAGAAGTTGTTCCAGAACGGCAGCGTGATCCACGCCTCGGGCGTGCCACCAAAAGCCACAACGATGGCATTCAGTATCCCGATCTGTTCCTGCCCTTCGGCACGGAAATCATACACAAACTTCCAGATCACCGAGGCGCCGATAAAACTGATCGCCATGGGCATAAAAATCAGCGATTTGGCAAAGTTGCCCCATTTGATACGGTCGGTCAGAGCCGCCGATATCAAACCGAAAAAAGTCGCAAGGGCGGGCACGACAATAAGCCACAACATATTGTTGATCATGGCTTCTGCAAACTTTTCATCGCCAACCAGCCAGCGCCAGTTATCAAGCCCGACAAAGGTTTTGCCGCGCGCATCAAAGAACGAATAGATAATGGATTGCACCACCGGATACAGCAGGTACAGGCCCAGCAGCAAAAGAGCAGGCATCAGGAACAACCACGGCCGCACCGCATTTGCACGGTTGATATTGTGACCCGCCTTCTCACCCTTTGCCGGATATATCCGGTCGAGAATGAGGTTCGACAGAAAATAATACGCGACGCATCCGAACACGCCCACGACCACTGTTCCCAGCGCGAAAACCAACTGGTTCATGACACTCCCCCCAAGGCCCTTTTGGTACTGCGGCGCCGCGCACCGTGTCACCAAGACCGAATTTCCGAAAAGCCGGAAGGCGGGCGAATTTTGCCCCCGCCTCCCGTAAGGTCACAAAGCCGGTTACTTGATCGACATCCAGGTGTCCTGGATCGACTTGGCAACCGCTTCGGCGGACTTGCCGCTGGTGTAATCGACCATTCCGGTCCAGAACACGCCCGCACCAATTGCGCCGGGCATCAGGTCGGAGCCATCAAAACGGAACGTATCGGCACCCAAGAGGATTTCACCCATCTTGCGCTGTGCGTCGTTGTTATAAACGTCGGGGTTGGCGCCGTTATGCGGTGTCAGAAATCCGTCCTGCGCCATCCAGATCTCGTGGGCGATGGGCGCCTTGAGATAATCCATCAAGGCGCGCGCACCTTTGGAATCGTTGGTGATGGTCATCACGGTCCCTGCCCCCAGAACCGGCTTGCCAAGGTCCTTGCTGGCGTAGGCGGGGAAGTAGAAGAAATCGACATCCTCGCCCATCATTGTTCCTTCGGGGAAGAACGCGGGGATAAAGCTGGCCTGACGGTGCATGTAGCATTGCGGCGGCGAGGCGAACAAACCGGCAGGGCTGTCGCGGAAATCGGTCGAGGCCACCGCACCGGCACCTCCGGCCACAAGGGTGTCATTGCGCGCGAACGCGCCGAATTCCTCGATCGCGGCAACAACACGCGGGTCATCGAAGCTGATCGTGTTGGCAACCCACTCGTCATAGACGGCGGGGGGCTGCGTGCGCAGCATCATTTCCTCGACCCAGTCCGTTGCCGGCCAGCCGGTTGCCGCCCCTGATCCCAGCCCGATACACCACGGCGTGCTGCCATCGGCCACGATCTGGTCCCCAAGCGCCTTGACCTCTTCGAGAGTTGTCGGAATTTCGTACCCCGCATCCTCGAAGTTCTCGGGGCTGTACCAGACCAAAGACTTCACATCGACGCGGTAGAACAGGCCGTAAAACTGGTCGGCGCCGCTCTCGTCCGGAAAGGTTGCAAGATCCACCCACGACTGGCCGGCGGCGTAATTGTCACGCACCCATTGCGCATCCGATTCCGCCAAAGGCGCAAGCAGCCCGCGCGCCGCAAGGTCTTTTGCAAGACCGGGCTGCGGGAAAATCGCGACGTTGGGCGCAGATCCTGCCTCAAGATCGATCACGATCTGCTGCTCGAAACTGTCAGACCCCGAATAGTTTACCGTGGCACCGGTAGCCTCTTCGAAATACTTCATCGCATTTTCGAAACGCTCTTCCTCAAGGCCGAGCCACGTGCCGAACACGGTGATCGTCTCGCCCGTCAGATCGACAGACTTGAGCGCCTCGAAGCTGTCCCAGCTAAAGTCGCCCTCGCCCGGATTGTAAGGCAGATGCCCCGCGGCATTCGCCATTCCCGCCGTCAATGCAGCGCAAGCAGCGCCCGCCATAAGCAAGTGTTTCATGTAAAACCTCCCAGTTTTCGCGCATCATGGCGCATCTTTTTGATCTCGGTCGTGTGCAGCGATTCAAAGCGCTTTGATTCTTGCGAGCAAGTGCCAAAGAACACTGCCTTGGGTCCCGACCCTAAAGCTTGGTTTGAATAATGGAAGATATTTTTTGTTTCTTTATGTTTCTTTATGTTTCCGTATGCTTTGCAGGTTATTCGGGAGTATTTGGCTTTTGACGCGCCAAAAGTTTATCGCTAACATCGGAAGACATTGACCCTCACAGCGCTTTGGAGAATTCGCACGGCATGAACCTTAAAGACCTCTCCAAGAGTTTGGGCCTGAGCCAGACCACCGTGAGCCGTGCCTTGAACGGCTACCCGGAGGTAGCCGAGCGGACGCGCGAGCGGGTGCTGAGTGCGGCCAGTCAACACGATTACCGCCCCAACTCGCGCGCCAAAGGGTTGGCCACGGGGCGGTCGATGGCAATCGGCCATGTCATCGCGTTTTCAAACCAGCCCGAAATCGTGAACCCGATCTTCGGAGACTTTGTTTCGGGCTGCGCAGACGTCTATGCCCGCTATGGATACGACACGTTGCTGTCCATCGTAAAAGAGGCCGACGAGACCCGCACATATCGTGAACTCTGCGGGCGCGGTGCTGTGGACGGCGTGATCATCCACAGCCCGCTATGTAATGATCCGCGCATTGCGCTGTTGCACAATCTTGGCCTGCCGTTTGTGGTGCACGGGCGGTCATCGGATGTGACTGCGCCGTATGCTTTTGTAGATGTGAACAACCGGCGGGCCTTTTTGCGGGCGACCGGTTTCCTGCTTGACCTTGGACACCGCCGGATCGCCCTTTTGAACGGGCCGGAGGCTTGTGATTTCGCCTTCCGGCGACGGGCCGGGTTCGAACAGGCCCTGACCGAGCAAGGTGTGGCAGCCGATCCCCGTTTGATGCGGTCGGGCGCGATGACCGAGCAATACGGCTATACCGCCACCCTTGATCTTTTGAACGCGGCCCCCGCCCCCACGGCTTTTGTTGTGTCCTCGTTGATGATTGCCTACGGGGTGCGCCGCGCCATCGAGGAAGCCGGTCTGAAACTGGGACGGGACGTTTCGCTGGTCTCTTATGACGACGAATTGTCCTACATCGAAAACGCAGGCCCTGTGCCTAGCTTTACCACGACCCGCTCTTCTGTTCGCAAGGCGGGAAACTGTGCCGCGACCCTGCTCATCGACCTGATCGCCAATCGTACCTCGCCCGAGGACGCCGCCAGAAAAAGCCAAATGCTGGAGGCTGAACTGATCGTCGGGCAGTCCACCGGCCCTGCTCCGGAGTGACCATGACCGCCTTTACCTTTACCCGTCAGGATTTTCCGAAAGATTTCATCTGGGGGACCGCCACGTCAAGCTATCAGATCGAGGGCCACGCCGCAGGCGGGGCGGGCCGGACCCACTGGGACGATTTTGCCGCAACTCCGGGCAATGTCGTCAACGCGCAAAACGGCCTGCTGGCATGTGACCATTATCATCGGTTCGAGGAAGATCTGGATCTGGTGAAGGCGGCCGGGCTGGACTCTTACCGGTTTTCCATGTCGTGGGCGCGCGTCATGCCCGAGGGCCGAGGTGCGCCCAACTCCGAGGGTCTGGATTTCTACGACCGCCTTGTGGATGCCATGCTGGAGCGGGGGCTGAAGCCTGCGGCCACCTTGTATCACTGGGAATTGCCTTCGCCGCTGGCTGATATGGGCGGTTGGCGCAACCGGGATATCGCAAGCTGGTTCGGAGATTTCACCGAAACGATCATGGGCCGCGTCGGGGACCGGATCTGGTCCGCCGCCCCGATCAACGAGCCGTGGTGCGTCGGCTGGCTCAGTCACTTCATGGGGCACCATGCCCCCGGCCTGCGCGATATCCGTGCCACAGCGCGCGCCATGCATCACGTTCTGCTCGCCCACGGCACTGCAACGCAGGTCATGCGCGGCCTTGGAATGGGCAACCTCGGGGCTGTGTGCAACTTTGAATACGCCCAACCGGTTGATGACACCCCCGAGGCCAAGCAGGCCGCTGCCCGGTATGACAGCTATTACAACCAGTTCTTTTTGTCGGGCCTGTTCAAGCGCACCTATCCCGACCTCGCGCTGGAGGGGATGGGCGGATATCTGCCCGACAAGTGGCAAGATGATTTCGACGTTATCGCACAGCCTCTCGACTGGATCGGGCTCAATTACTACACCCGCAAGATCATCGCGCCCGACGCCTCCGCGTGGCCCAGCCTGCGCGAGGTTCCCGGACCCCTGCCAAAAACCCAAATCGGCTGGGAGATCTATCCAGACGGGCTGTTGCATTTTCTGCGGATGGTGCGGAACGATTATACCGGCGACCTGCCACTCTATGTGACCGAAAACGGACTGGCACTGGAAGACACGGTTAAAGACGGTCAGGTCGATGACCCTGCCCGCGTTGCGTTTCTCGACAGTCATATCGGCAAATTGAAGGTCGCCCTTGACGAAGGTATCCCGCTGAAGGGTTATTACATCTGGTCGCTTATGGATAATTATGAGTGGGCGCTTGGATATGACCCGCGTTTCGGATTGGTGCATGTCGATTTCGACACCCTCGAACGAACGCCAAAAGCATCTTACGAGGCGCTCAAGATTGCGCTAACATAGACCCCGGTCCCACTTTGTGTTCAAGGATTTCGCCCATGCCCTCTCTCCACCGCGCCTTGCTTGTCGACATTGGCGGCACCAATACCCGTGTGGCGATTGCCCAAGGGGCCGAACTGGTGACCTCCAGCATCCTGAGGTTCCGGAACACTGAGTTCTCGGGGCTTGATCAGGTGTTGGCCGCCTATGCCGCAAAACAGGGACCGATCGAGGTACAGGGCGCATGCGTCGACATCGCAGGGCCGGTACACAACGGTGTCGGCACCCTGACCAACCTCGACTGGACCCTCGAAGAACCGCTGATTGCGAAATGGGCGAATGCGCCGGTCGCGGCCTTGATCAACGACTTGCAGGCCCAGGGGCACGGGGTCGCGGATCTGCCACCCCAAGCGCTGCACAGGGTCGTCGACAGTTCTGGTGCGCGCGCAGGGTCGACGCGCCTTGTTGTGAATGTCGGGACAGGCTTCAATGCGGCTGTTGTGTTCGATCTTGGAGATCACCGGCTGGTGCCTGCATCGGAATCCGGCCATGCCAACCTTCCGATTCGAACCGAGGCCGATCTGAGATTGTGTCGATTTGTAGAAAACATCCACGGCTTTCCCGCCATCGAGGACGTGCTTTCCGGGCGGGGTCTTGAACGTGTTTACCACTGGCTGGGCACCGAAGCGGGCGATCCGGTGCAACTGCCGGCTGCGGAGATCATGGCGCAAGCCACCACGGGAACATCGGCCCGCGCCATCGAGGCCATGCGCATTTTCACACGGATATTCGGCACTGTTTGTGGCAACCTTTCCCTGATTCACCTGCCATTCGGGGGCGTGTATCTGGTCGGCGGGGTTGCCTGTGCGCTGGGGCGTCATCTGCATGGTTTCGGCTTTGCCGAAGCGTTCCGCGACAAAGGCCGCTTTGCCGGCATGATGTCGAACTTCGCGATCGACGTGATCGAGGACGACTATGCCGCGCTGCGCGGCAACGCGCGCCACCTTGCGCGTTTGATGGCCACATAAAAGCCCTCTTTCCGTAAGCGGATATTAACTCCTCCCGCCGTAGACCTATCCTCGACAAGAATGAGGAAAGGACGCGGAGATGATGCTGTCAGCCTGTCGCAAGTGGCATTTGCCATGACGCAAAGCGTAACACTGCCTGCACGCCTTGATCTTCCGGCGGCCGCCCCTTTGGCCGATACCCTGCGCGGTTTGCGCGGGAAGGATCTGGCTTTGAACGGACAAGATATCAGCCTGTTAGGCACCAACTGCCTGCAAGTGCTGATCTCGGCCAGCAGAAGCTGGGAAGCCGACGGCAAAAGCCTGACTATGGTGGATATGTCCGAGACATTCACCTCACATTTGGCCCAGTTCGGCCTTTCCCTCGATGATCTGACAAACGGAGCCTGACACATGAGCCTCTCTATTCTCGCTGTGGACGACAGCCGGACGATCCGGGATATGTTGACGCTCGCTTTGACCCAGGCCGGGTTTACCCCGACCGTCGCCGAAGACGGCGTGCACGGGCTTGAAGTGTTGGAAGGCATGGAGAAACCCGATGCCATTATAACCGACATCAACATGCCGCGGCTGGACGGGTTCGGATTTATCGAAGCCGTTCGCACCCAACAGGCACATTCGGCAACGCCGATCCTTGTGCTGACCACCGAAAGCGCCCCCGAAATGAAAGCCCGCGCCAGAGCGGCAGGGGCGACCGGGTGGATCGTAAAACCTTTTGATCCGACCAAACTTGTGAATGCGCTCAAGATGGTTGCCGGAACCGGAGGCGCATAATGTCCACACCTGATCCCATGGCAGAAATCCGCGCCTCCTTCTTTATCGAATGCGAGGAATTGCTCGAATCCCTTCAAGACGGGCTGATCGCTCTTGATGGCGGCGACACCGATGCCGAAACCATCAACATCTGTTTCCGGGCCGTGCATTCCATCAAGGGGGGGGCGGGTGCCTTCGGGCTGGACCAGCTGGTAAAATTCGCCCACCGGTACGAAACGGTCATGGATGCCATGCGGGCCGGAACCCTTGCGGCTGACCGCGAGGCAATGTTGTTGTTCTTTCGGGCGGCTGATCTGTTGTCCGACATCATGCGCGCCGCCCAAGAGGGCGACCTGCTGGACGACTCGATGGTCGAGGGCACTCTCAAGGACCTCGAAAGCCTGACCGGCGGGATCGAGGAAGAGGAAGAAGAAGAGGCCGATTTCCAGCCCATGGGGCTGTCTATGGACCTTGGCACCGACGAGGAGCCACCCTTCTATTCTGTTACTTTCGCTCCGGAGCGCGAGTTGTTCAAATCCGGCAACGAGCCTCAGCACCTTATGCGCTCTCTGGTGCAGATGGGACCCGCACAAGTCATATGCCACAGTCAGAACGTGCCATTGCTGGATGCGCTTGACCCGGTTGCCGCCTATCTAAGCTGGACCATTGAAATCCAGACAGATGCCAGCGAGCAGGACATGTTGGATGTTTTCGACTTTGTGGATGGTCTTTGCACGCTCAAAATAGAGCGCCGCGAGGAGGATGCGGGCCTGGGGCTACTAGAAATGCCGGGCCTTCCCTCTCTGGACGACATCGGAGGTGACGACGCTGACTTCGTGCCGCCGCCTTTGCCGCCCGAATTGGGGCCACCAGCTGCAACGACAACAGATGGTTCTGAAATCCCAAAGCCACCGGTCGCGAATGCTGCGCCAGCGACCTCGGCTCGGCCCAAGACTGAAAAGAACGCTCCGACTGCGAACCCGACTGTTCGCGTCGATCTTGATCGGATCGACCGCCTTGTGAATCTGGTAGGAGAATTGGTGATCAATCAGGCGATGCTCTCGCAAAGTGTAACCGAGGCCGGCCTGAACACCAATTCACAGGTCACATCCGGCCTTGAAGAATTCATGCAATTGACGCGCGACATTCAGGACAGCGTCATGATGATCCGCGCCCAACCCGTCAAATCGCTGTTCCAGCGTATGTCGAGAATTGTACGGGAATCGTCTGCAACGATTGGCAAGCGGGTCAACTTTGTGACTGTCGGTGAAAACACAGAAGTCGACAAAACAGTTATCGAGCGGCTGGCTGACCCTTTGACGCATATGATCCGCAATGCGGTCGATCATGGCCTTGAAGACAGTGCCGATCGCCTTGCCAGCGGAAAATCCGAAGACGGCACCGTGACACTTTCTGCCGCCCATAAATCAGGCCGCGTCATCATCGAAATTGTTGACGATGGATCGGGCATCAATCGCCCCAAGGTCCAGAACATCGCCGAAAGCAAGGGGCTTATTCCCGCCGGAGCAGAATTGAGCGATAGCGAAATCGATGCATTGCTGTTCCTGCCGGGGTTTTCGACGGCAACAGAGATTTCAAACCTTTCGGGACGCGGCGTCGGGATGGATGTTGTGCGTTCGGCCATCCAGGCGCTTGGCGGGCGGATCTCGATCACATCCCACATGGGCAAGGGCACGACATTCTCGATCAGCCTTCCGCTGACGCTGGCGGTTCTGGACGGCATGGTCGTCAAGGTTGCCGGAGAAACGCTTGTGGTGCCACTAGGTACAATTGTCGAAACGGTCAGCCTTCAAAAAGGCGATGTGCGGACCCTTGGCCCGAACAGCAACGTGATCCATGTCCGCGATACATTCGTGCCACTCCTCGATCTCGGGGCCGAACTGGGATATCGCACCTCGCCTGCGACCTTCGAAGGCGCTGTCGTGCTTTTGATAACCCAGGAGGACGGATCGCGCGCCGCCGTTCTGGTCGATGCGATCGAAGAGCAACGGCAAGTTGTGATCAAAGGCCTGCAAGAGGCCTATGGCAGGGTCCCCGGAATTGCCGCAGCAACCATTCTGGGAGACGGGCAGATCGCACTTATCGTGGATCCCGTCGATCTGATGGCAAGCGCGATAGGCCGCAATAAGCAAACCTCAAACAGCTTGGAATTCGCAGGATAGCACCATGACAGACAGCAAAACCTCTGCAACCAATGCACAAGACCTAGAATTGCTCTCGTTTCGGGTCGCAGAACAGGAATACTCGGTCGACATCATGTCGGTGCGCGAGATCCGGGGCTGGTCGCGAGCAACACCGCTTCCGCATGCCGCGGCACATGTTTGCGGCGTCATCAATCTGCGCGGGACGGTCCTGCCGATTATCGATCTGGCAAAAAGGCTGGGGTTGGAGGTGCTTGCCGCGACCGAACGCAACGTGATCATCGTTGTTCAGGTCAACGGCCAGACGGTCGGGCTGGTTGTGGATGCAGTGTCGGACATCTTGTCCATCCCGCAAAGTGAATTGCAGCCCCCCCCCGATATGTCCTCGGAAAGAGGTCAAAGCTACATTCGTGCTCTCACGGTTGTCGAGGGCCGGATGCTGCGTGTTCTCGATCTCGACTCTGTTCACCCCGCAATGGAGGCCGATGCAGCATGACGCCTCCACCGTCGGCTCAAGCGTCCACGATGCCGAAATCCGACGCTGTTCGCTTTAGCGATGAGGAGTTTTCCTTCATCTCGAACCTGGCTCACAACGAGGCCGGCCTGATGATCCCGAAAGAGAAAGCAACCATGGTTTTCGCACGCCTGAGCAAACGCCTGAAAGTTTTGAGGCTTCCGGATTTCAAGTCATATATCGACATCCTTAAAAGTCAGGACGCCCACGAAGAGCGTCGGACCCTGATCTCGATACTAACAACAAATGTGACCAGTTTTCTGCGCGAGGACTATCATTTCAAGGTGCTAAAGGAAGATATTTTGCCCGACCTCATCGAACGCGGGCGAAAGGGCGCGCGCATTCGTTTGTGGTCAGCTGGATGCTCCAGCGGACAAGAGGCATACTCCATGGCGATGACCCTTCTCACGGCTTGGCCAGATGCAAAAAACCATGACGTTAAAATACTCGCAACCGACATAGACCCCGAGGTGCTCACCCGTGCACGACAAGGACATTATGACGAAACGATGCTCAAACCGTTGCCTGTCGATTGGCGGCAAACCTATTTTACACCCGTCGAGACCAAGGCCAGCAAATTGTTTCCCAGCAAGGTGTATTCTGTCAATCAGCGGCTTCGCGAGATGATCACGTTTCGGGAACTAAACTTGATGCGGCCCTGGCCATTCAGCGGGAAATTCGATGTGATTTTCTGCCGGAACGTCGTGATCTATTTTGCGCAGGAGACCCAAAATGCACTTTGGCCGAAATTTGAACATGTGTGCCTTCCCGGAGCCACTCTTTTTGTCGGGCATTCCGAGCGTATCGAGCCCGAGGCAAACACCGCCTTCGAGGCCATCGGCCACACCACCTACCGTCTCACGGCGACGTCGTGATGATCAAAACACATTCAAAAGAAACAAAAATACTGGCTCAGGAGTAGACAATGGCGCTTAGAGATCAATTGCACGTCATGGTGGTCGATGATATGTCAACGAGCCGCGGTCTGATCCTTCAGGCACTTGACTCGTTCGGCATCCGAAACGTCCGCGACGCTGCCGACGGCCAAGCCGCACTCGCAGCCCTTAACCAGAAACCCGCGCATCTTGTTGTTTCCGACTACAACATGCCCGGAATGGACGGGCTTCATCTTTTACACGCTTTGCGGTCCTCGCCGACCCTGAAAAAAATCGGTTTTATTCTGATTACCGGAAAGGCCGAAAAGCAGATTATCGAAGGTGGAAAGAAACTGGGGATGAACAACTTCATGAAAAAACCTTTCGATCCAAAAGACTTGCGCGCTTGTATCGAAGCCGTGGTGGGGCGCCTGTGATTATGGCCGCGGCCCGTGGCGGCGCACATCGAACCGAGCACAGGGCGGACCGTATAAGCCTGACCGATTTTCTGGGGCATCTCGCTTGCGAGGCAACCGTGATCGGTCAGGATCTTGCGGCCTTCCAGCATTCACTTGTCCCGATGCTTGCCGCCAACCCGCTGACACACGAACAGATGTCGGACATTCAGTCCATGGACGAGCTGACCCAGAGACAGGCAGATATTGCAACGCTGCTGACAGCCGTTCTCGCACATCTGTCACATGACGATACCGTTGATGCCGGACCGTTGATTTCACAAGCAAAACTCGCCCGGACCCGGCGCCTTTTCGAAGCCGACCCAGACAAGACCGAGGTTGCCGGCTTCGAAGGCGAAACGGGCAGCGGCGAACATGAGGCCGCCGTGACATGGCTTTAGAAACCCGGGTCAATCCTGGTCTAAGCGCGTGAAGCCTGCGCCGTTGGCAAATCGTCCTCCATGTAGATTTTGATGATTTCCTTAAAATCACTTTCGGCTTTATAGCCAAGGGCCGTGGCGCGTTGCGGATCAAAGTCTTGTGGCCATGCGCTCACAATCTTTGCCACCGCTGGATCGGGTTGTGACCGGATAAGCCGCACGACATCGTTTCCTGCCAGATCACGAAGCGCCTCGATCTGTTCGGCTACCGTACACGACACCCCGGGAAGGCTTAATGACCGGCGTCCCAGAAGCAATCCCGTATCAAGCTCTGCGGAATGTATCAGAAACTGGGCCGCAGCTCTTGGACTTGCGTGCCAATGGCGCACGCTATCCGGCACAGGTAAAATCGCCTCGAGTCCATTGAGCGGCTCCCGGATAATACCCGAGAAGAATGAACTGGCGGCCTTGTTTGCTTTTCCGGGACGCACGCAGATTGTCGGCAGCCGGATCGACATTCCATCGATGTATCCCTTGCGACTGAAGTCGTTTACCATCAATTCGCCAATGGCTTTCTGAGCACCGTAAGATGTTTGCGGCGCGGTTAGAAAATCATCCCCGATCCTGTCCGGATACGGCCCCCCGAACACGGCAATCGAAGACGTGAACACCAGTCGCGGCACGTAGCGCCCTGTGGTGGACAAGTGCTCGGCGCGCAGCGCCTCCAGCAAGTGCCAAACGGCCATCATGTTCACGGACCATCCAAGATCGAAATTCGTTTCCGCCTCTCCCGATACGATCGCGGCCAGGTGAAAGATGATGTCGGGTCTGCGCGCCGCAAGCAAACGTGCCTGTTCCGGCGCCGACAAATCACCGGTGATGCTCTCGTGCACCTGCACCCCGCCCTGAGCAAAACCCATATCGAACAGAGTGATCTCGACATCACGATCACCATTTATGCCCTGAACTTTCAAAGCACTGGCAAGCTTTTGCCCGACCATTCCGCCGCCGCCAATTATCAGAACCCGCTGTGTCATGTCCGCTACTCCCTTGCATTGTCCGACAATGGCTGCCGGTATCGCCCTGCCTTGGCAAGCGGAATTTCCCACCCTGCATATGCGCTCTTGCGCAAAGACGGTTAAATTTGCGATCCTCCGCGCAAAGCAAAACACATAACGCCGTCAAAGACGGCTTCGGGGGATTCATGAAAAACGGGCGTTTAGCAGGTAAGCGGGCATTGATCACAGCCGCAGGTCAGGGGATTGGTCGCGCGTCAGCTCTTGCAATGGCAGCCGAAGGGGCAACTGTCTTTGCGACCGATGTCAACACCGATGCGCTTGACACGCTGGTGGCAATCGATCCTTCGATAACCGCCGTAAAGCTTGATGTTCGTGACGCCAAATCTGTGGCAGATGGCGTTGCAACAGCCGATCCGGACATCCTTTTCAACTGCGCAGGATTTGTCCATCACGGGACGATCCTCGAGGCCACCGATGACGAGTGGGATTTTGCCTTTGATCTCAACGTCCGCTCGATGCACCGCATGATCCGTGCCGCCCTTCCCGGAATGCTGGAGCGCGGCGGCGGCTCGATCGTCAACATGTCTTCGGCCTGTTCGTCAATCATCGGGGCGCCAAACCGCTTTATCTATGGCACAACAAAGGCAGCTGTTATCGGCATCACAAAATCGGTAGCCGTTGATTTTATCACCAAAGGGATCCGATGCAATTGCATCTGTCCGGGCACCGTCGAAAGCCCCTCTTTGCATGAACGGCTGCATGCCACGGGCGATTACGACACTGCGATGGAACGTTTCATCGCCCGCCAACCCATGGGCCGCATCGCCACAGCCGAAGAAATCGCAGCTCTCGTGGTTTATCTTGCCTCGGACGAAAGCGCCTTCACAACGGGCCAACCTCATATCATTGATGGCGGATGGAGCGGTTAAATGACACAAAAAATCCCGAAAAACCCGCTGCGCAGTCAAGAATGGTTCAACAATCCGGCCAACCCCGAAATGACCGCGCTCTATCTTGAACGCTATCTCAACTACGGCTTGACGCGGGCCGAATTGCAGTCGGGCAAACCGATTATCGGCATCGCCCAAACCGGTAGCGACCTTAGCCCCTGCAACCGCCATCATATCGAATTGTCCAAGCGGGTGCGCGACGGCGTTATCGCCGCCGGCGGCACGGTTATCGAAATCCCCGTGCATCCCATTCAGGAAACCGGAAAGCGCCCCACCGCGATGCTGGACCGCAACCTTGCCTATCTGTCTCTTGTCGAGACGCTTTTTGGCTATCCGATTGACGGTGTTGTGTTGAATATCGGGTGTGACAAGACCACTCCGGCGCTACTTATGGCGGCGGCTACGGTCAACATTCCGGCCATCGCCCTGTCCGTCGGGCCGATGTTGAACGGCTGGTTTCGGGGCAAACGTACCGGATCGGGGACGATCGTTTGGCAAGCCCGCGAAATGCTTGCCGCAGGGGAGATCGATGCCGAGGGGTTCCTGGAATTGGTGGCCTCGTCTGCGCCCTCGGTTGGGTATTGCAATACGATGGGCACCGCGACCACGATGAATTCACTGGCCGAAGCGCTTGGTATGCAACTTCCCGGGGCCGCCGCAATCCCCGCGCCTTACCGCGAGCGCGGGCAGATAAGTTATGAAACCGGACGACGGATCGTGGATATGGTCATCGATGACCTGCGGCCTTCGCAAATCATGACCCGGCAAGCGTTTGAAAATGCGATCGTCATCAACTCCGCGATCGGCGGGTCCACCAACGCGCCCATTCACCTGAATGCGATTGCACGCCACATTGGTGTCGCACTCGACAACAACGACTGGCAAAAGATCGGGCACAAAATTCCGCTTCTTGTGAATTTGCAGCCTGCGGGTGAATACCTCGGAGAGGATTATCACCGCGCCGGTGGTGTCCCCGCAGTAATCGGAGAGCTGCTTCGGGCGGGGCTTTTGCCACACCCAGATGCGTTGACTGTAAACGGCAAGACAATGGCCGAGAATTGCGCCGCACAGCAGATCGAAAATTGCGATGTCATCAAACCCGTGGCCAATGCCATGACCGAACATGCGGGCTTCATCAATCTCAAGGGCAATTTGTTTGACTCTGCATTGATGAAAACATCCGTTATCTCGGCCGAGTTTCGCGACAGGTATCTGTCGAACCCGCGCGACCTGAACGCGTTTGAAGGACGCGCGGTCGTCTTTGATGGACCCGAAGATTTCCACCAAAGGATTGATGACCCGCATCTGGGCATCGATGCCCACTGCGTGCTGATCATGCGCGGCGCAGGGCCGATCGGTTATCCTGGCGGGGCAGAGGTGGTCAACATGCGCCCACCGGCCTATCTTTTGAAACAAGGCATTCATGCCTTGCCCTGCTTAGGCGACGGGCGGCAATCGGGAACTTCGGGTTCGCCCTCGATTCTCAACGCATCCCCGGAGGCCGCCGACGGAGGCGGGCTTGGTTTGGTACAGACGGGCGACCGCATTCGAATCGATCTTAATACCTGCACGGCGGACATGCTTGTGCCGCAATCAACGCTTGAGGAGCGACGTGCCGCCCTTCCGGCACGGCCCTTTACCCCCGACAGCCAGTCACCATGGCAAGAGATTTTCCGTGAAAAAGTGCGCCCGTTCTCGGAAGGTATGATCCTTGACGGGGCTGACCACTATCAGGATATCGCCCACAAGGGTACTCCGAGGGATAATCACTAGCACTGCGTATTGCGCCCGAGGGTCCGGGTTTTGATCCGGAACCCCGGGTAAAAGTGGTGCTAGAACAGTTCGACATCGTCGCTTGGCGGGGGCGCGCGCACAACGGGGACTTCCTCGCGGATGTCGCCGGCCCCCACAAGCATCTGTCGTGCGCGCCCTGTTGTCGGCCAGAACTGGATCTTGCGTGCAGATGTGCCGCCGACACTTTTGCTGATGCACGGGATTCCGTCACGCTCGAGAAACGACTGAACGAAAGCCGCATTGCTCGCTCCCACATCACTCAAGCCTTTGATCATGCGCGCACCGCCAAAGATTTTCGCCTGCAAGCGCCCGCGCGAAGCCCCCAATTTGACAAGGTCATTGATCAGAATTTCCATCGCGTTGATCCCGTGGTAGGCGGATCTGCTGTCACCACTTGCTTCTGTGGACAACACGATGTGGTTCAAACCGCCGATATGTGCTTTGTCATCCCAAAGACACGCAGAGACACAAGACCCCAGCAAGGTGGAAATCACAACGTTTGGCTTGTCACTCACGGCATATTCGCCCTGAATCACCAAAATCATGTCCTCTCTAGAAAGCATACCGGTGCTTTCCAATTCTCGAGGGAGCGGCCGCGTGCTGTTCCGTACCAGTCAAAGACCGCCCTGCCCTTGCGGCGCACGAACCCACGGCGCAAGCCTGATGGTCCGGACAATATTGCAAGTCCGCTCCCCTTGGGGTCCCAAAATTGTCGCACCTGCGCATCGCTCGTCTCCAGTTGGTCTTGATACCAGAATGCACCAGGTGGAATGAAGATTTCGTTAGGACTCACCGCAACATCGTTGACAATCCGGTCCTTTTTCTGGAATCATCAGCGCGCCTCAACTGGCCCTATAGTGCAATGGCACAGCGTTCTAACAATACGAAGGCATGCTCGGGAACCAGATGCTGCCCGCACACGAACACGCTTCATTCTCGTTGAAACAAAATACACAAAAAAGGACTTCCAAATCATGGACGGTGCCAACCCAAACGACCTTTCCGGCGTTGTCGCCGCTGACCGCAAGAATGTCTGGCATCACCTGATCCAGCACAAGCCTTTCGAGACCGCCGAGCCGCGGATCATCGTCGAAGGCAAAGGAATGCGTGTCTGGGATCAGAACGGCAAGGAACATCTTGATGCAGTTTCAGGCGGAGTCTGGACCGTCAATGTCGGCTACGGCCGCGAGCGTATCGCGAATGCCGTCCGTGACCAGCTGATAAAGTTGAACTACTTTGCAGGGTCTGCCGGCTCTATTCCGGGCGCGCTTTTTGCCGAGCGTCTGATCGAAAAGATGCCCGGCATGTCGCGAGTGTATTACTCGAATTCCGGGTCCGAGGCCAACGAGAAAGGCTTCAAGATGATCCGCCAGATCGCCCACAAGAAATATGGCGGAAAAAAGAACAAGATCCTCTATCGCGAGCGCGATTACCACGGCACGACAATCGGCACGATGGCCGCCGGCGGGCACCATCAGCGCAACGCGCAATACGGCCCCTTCCCCGAAGGATTTATTCCCGTGCCCCATTGCCTTGAATACCGCAAGCACGAGCAGGCCCTGACCCCCGCCGAAACTTACGGCGAAGAGGCTGCCAATGCCATCGAGGAAGTCATTCTGCGTGAAGGCCCCGATACCGTGGGCGGCCTGATCCTCGAGCCGATCACCGCAGGCGGTGGCGTGATTGTACCCCCTGCCGGATATTGGCAACGGGTGCAGGAGATCTGCAAAAAATACGACGTCTTGTTAATGATCGACGAGGTTGTTTGTGGTCTGGGGCGTACCGGCACATGGTTCGGTTATCAAAATTACGACATCCAGCCCGACATCGTGACAATGGCAAAAGGAGTTGCCTCGGGCTATGCCGCGATCAGCTGTACGGTGACGACAGAGGCCGTTTTTGACATGTTCAAAGACGATTCCAGCGACCCGTTGAACTATTTCCGCGACATCTCGACCTTTGGCGGATGCACCGCCGGCCCTGCCGCCGCTCTGGAAAATATGGCAATCATAGAAGACGAAGGCCTGCTGGCAAACACAAGCGCCATGAGCGTGCGTTTGATGGGCAATCTGAACGCGCTGGCCGAGAAGCATCCGGTGATCGGACAAGTCCGCGGAATGGGGCTTTTTTGTGGCGCCGAGCTGGTATCGGACCGCGAAAGCCGTGCGCCGATGGCCGAAAAAATGGTCGCCGCGGTGGTCGCCGATTGCATGGCCCAAGGCACCATTATCGGCATGACCAACCGCTCTTTCGAAGGGTACAACAACACTTTGTGCCTCTCGCCTGCGCTGATCTCGACGGCGGATGACATCGATGCAATTACCGCGTCTATCGACGAGGCCCTTACCCGCGTCTTTGCCTGACCGTATTTTGAACACAAACAAGAGGCCCCGACCGGGCCTCTTGTTGCTGGTGAGACCTTCATCATCTCGCCCCGGAACTCTGTTCAGGCATGCGCTATCCTCCTTGCGCAGCACCTCCAGTGACCCTAGTTTAGGTCCAACCACAATTATGGTTAGGGCCAGTCATGTCGATATCCGAAGAAACCTTCTTTCTCGACACTCGCTTTCAGGGAACACTTCAAAACCAGATCCAACAAATGATCGCCGAGGGCATCTTGTCGGGCCGCTTCCGCACCGGTGAAAAGTTACCCTCGACCCGCAAGCTGGCCCGGCATCTCGGTGTTAGCCGTATCACGGTCACCCTTGCCTATACCGAGTTGCAATCAAACGACTACCTCACCTCCGCTGGCCGGTCGGGGTACTTCATTTCGACCAATGCGCCCCAACCACCGCAGTTCAGTCAAACGCCCGCAACCCCCACAACGGTGGACTGGACGCACTCCTTGCGTCACCCCGTTACGGGGACCGAACAATTGTCAAAGCCTGCCGATTGGCGACGCTATAAATATCCGTTCATCTATGGGCAGGCCGACCCCACACTTTTTGATCAGAAAAGCTGGCGCCTTTGCGCCCTGCAATCCCTCGGGCAACGCGAGTTTGACAGCCTGACGGGGGATCATGCCGATCGTGACGACGATCAACTCGTCTCGTTTATTCTGCGTCATATACTGCCGCGCCGCGGAATAGTTGCCCGCGCCTCCGAGGTCCTGATCACTCTTGGGGCACAGAACGGTCTTTGGCTGACGGCACAACTCTTGCTGGGCCCGGACCGCAAGGCGGCTACCGAGGATCCCTGTTATCCCTCCTTGCGACAGATTCTAACCCACTCCGGATGTCGGGTCCAACATGTTGGCGTTGACAATAATGGTCTTTCGCCCAGTGCGTTAGACCCCGATATTGATGTGGTATTTACGACCCCGTCACACCAATGCCCAACAAATGCCACAATGCCACTGGAACGACGAAATGCTCTTTTGGCACGTGCGCGGAGCGATAATTTCCTCATTGTCGAGGATGATTACGAGTTCGAGATGTCTTTCCTGCGCGCGCCTTACCCCGCGCTCAAGTCACTCGATCATGACGGGCGTGTGATCTATGCGGGCAGCTTTTCAAAATCGCTGTTTCCGGGATTGCGCCTTGGCTATCTGGTTGGTCCCGAACCCTTTATCCGCGAGGCGCGCGCCCTGCGCGCCGCCGTTTTGCGCCACCCTCCGGGTCAAATGCAGCGCACCGCCGCCCAATTCCTGTCGTTGGGACATTATGATGCCCAGATCCGCCGCATGGGCCACGCCTTTCAGGAGCGCCGCACAGAGATGGCCAAGGCCATCGAAGCCCACGGCCTTACAATCGCAGGGGCCGGAGTGTTCGGTGGATCCAGCTTTTGGATGCAGGCCCCCGACAACGTTGACACCCGCGTGTTGGCCCGCGCCCTACAAGCCCAAAGTGTCCTCATTGAACCCGGCTCTCCATTCTTTGGAAACACCTCGAACGACCAGCGTTTCTTTCGTTTGGCCTACAGCTCGATCCAGTCACGCGCCATCGCCCCGGGCATCGCCCTTATTGCCGCCGAACTCAGACGCGCGACATCGCCATGATTGCGCCCCAAATCTGGTACTAATCTAACAGCTCAACTGGCCCTATAGAAAGCTGCTGAAAGCTTCATAAAAAGTTAAATTCCAAGGAGCGCCAGACGATGAAGATGACCACCGAAGAAGCTTTTGTAAAAGTGCTGCAAATGCACGGAATTGGCCACGCATTCGGCATCATCGGTTCGGCATTCATGCCGATTTCCGATCTTTTTCCGCGCGCGGGCATCAAGTTCTGGGACTGTGCCCACGAAGGGTCCGGCGGCATGATGGCCGATGGCTATACGCGTGCGACGGGCAAGATGTCGATGATGATTGCCCAGAACGGCCCCGGCGTCACCAACTTTGTGACCGCCGTTAAAACGGCCTACTGGAACCACACACCGCTGTTGCTGGTGACACCTCAAGCCGCGAACAAGACCATCGGCATGGGCGGTTTTCAGGAAGTCGAGCAGATGAAGTTGTTCGAAGATATGGTTGCCTATCAGGAAGAGGTCCGTGACCCGTCGCGTGTCGCCGAGGTTCTGAACCGCGTGATCCTACAGGCCAAGCGGGCCTCTGCACCGGCCCAGATCAACATGCCGCGTGATTACTGGACCCAAGTCATCGATATCGACCTGCCGGCCATTGTCGAATTCGAGCGCCCCGCAGGCGGACAGGACGCAGTAACCTCTGCCGCACAAATTCTGTCAGAGGCGCGGTTTCCGGTTATTTTGAACGGCGCCGGTGTTGTGCTTGCAGACGCGATCCCTGCTTCCGCCGCGCTTGCCGAGCGCCTCGATGCGCCGGTTTGCTGCGGATATCAGCACAATGACGCCTTTCCCGGCTCCCATCCGATGTCGGTCGGACCGTTGGGCTATAACGGCTCCAAGGCCGCGATGGAGTTGATCGCGAAAGCTGATGTTGTGCTGTGCCTTGGCACGCGCCTTAACCCCTTTTCGACGCTTCCCGGCTAT
>JBLHUT010000009.1:0-31707 GCA_047629975.1 Paracoccaceae bacterium | reverse complement strand
GGCCCGAACCGGTGCTCACCCCATTGCGATTAATAAAAATAGTTCCGCTCAAAACACGCCTGTCATCCACGCGAGCGCGACCTCGGCTCTTTGGAAAGTAAGGTCGAAGCCGCTGCATTTGCGTCTCCGTCAGCCAATAAAGATTGCTCATTATATCCCCCTAAAACTGGGGGTCGTGAATCATGACAACGCAATAACCTCAATCAGTTAATGGGTCCTGACCCTAGCAGGACAGGTTGCGCACATTTGCGACGAACGCACGGGGGGCTGTCCCGGATCACAGTGTTCCGCCCCGCGCTCAGCGCAACGGAACCGAGGCATCGATCAGCACAGCCGACTCTACAACATCGGACCAAACCCCGAAACCCTGGCTGTCAACTCAAGCAGCGCTCACCCGCACGGGTGCGGATAAGCATGTTTTGTGACCCTATTTCAGGTAGCTGCTGATCTGATCCTTCAAGGCAAGCCGCTCAATCCGCAAGGCTTTCATGTGATCGTCCGAAGTCGGTTCCACATCGGTTTCGGCGCGGTGCACCGAACGGTTTACCGCGTGGTATGCTTCTGACAGCTTGGCGAAATGTGGATCACTTTGCTTGAGGGTGCTGATTTTATCAACGTGGGCCGGGAATTCTTCGGTGAGTTCGTGAGGGGTATGGGCCATTTGGGTATCCTGTCTGGTGAGTGTGATGTTTCAGGTGCGACGCGCATCGGGATGTAGGGACGCGGCCAGAATGTGCTCTGCGCGCCGGACAACGTGGCTTGCGCTGAGAATGATTTTCGGATCAGGAGATTTCACCACGGTCTCGTCCTTGTCGGGATAATCGAGGCCGGACAGGAAATGGCGCATGCAATTGAGCCGCGCGCGCTTTTTGTCATTCGACCGGATCACGGTCCAGGGCGCATCGGCGGTGTCTGTGTAAAAGAACATGGCCTCCTTTGCCTCGGTGTAGTCGTCCCATTTGTCCATGCTTGCCCTGTCGATCGGAGAGAGCTTCCACTGCTTGAGCGGGTCGGTCTCCCGCGAGGCGAAGCGGCTTTTTTGTTCCGCGCGGGTGACCGAGAACCAGTATTTGAACAGCCGAACCCCGCTGCGCACCAACATGCGTTCCAGATCAGGGGTCTGGCGCATGAATTCAAGATACTCGACAGGTTCGCAAAAGTTCATGACGCGCTCGACACCGGCACGATTATACCACGAGCGGTCGTATAAAACGATCTCGCCTTCGGTTGGAAGGTGCTTGATGTAGCGTTGAAAGAACCATTGCCCCTTTTCTTCTTCGGAGGGTTTGTTCAGGGCGACAACACGGGCGGTGCGCGGGTTGAGATGCTCGGTAAACCGTTTGATCGTGCCGCCCTTTCCGGCTGCATCGCGGCCTTCGAACAACAGCACGAACTTCTGTTTGGTTTCCTGAATCCAATGCTGTGCCTTTAGCAGTTCGACCTGCAAGGCGGCCTTTTCGGCCTCATAGATGCTGCGGCCAAGACGTTTGGCATAGGGATATTCGCCTTGTTCGAACCCGATGATCTGTGCGGTGCGCGGGTCGGATGTGTCCACAGGGGGATCGGTGATTTTGACTGGCATGACGGCTCCTGTGGTTGGTCACGTTCACTGTAGGGCGGTCGCCACGGGGGTGTCTTTGATTTAGGTCAGCCTTTTGCTAGGGATTTGGGGTTAAGTGTCGTGTCTAGACTACGGCTTTCGGGCATTGGCGTTCATCATCTGCTTTGAATTGAGGCATCTGCCGGCGGGTTAAGGTCGCAAACGAAAGAGCAACGGGCGCTCACATAAATGTCGGTTGTGCTTTGATGCGTGAGCGGGCAAAAAAGGTATCTAACTTTAAAGGATCGTCTGATGAACACGTCTGGCCCGGTTTTGATTCTGGCACTTCTCGGCTTGTCGTCGGTAGCGGCGTTTGCTGGTGGGCCATCGCAGGTAGCCCCTGAACCGGCTGTGCAGGCTCCTGTTGTCACAGGGTCTGAGAACCGCTTGAGCTTTACGCTTTTGGGCGGTGTGTCGGTGTCTCCGGATTACTTCGGAGCGCAGGATTCCAGTGTCGGACCGAATTTCGGAATTTCCAATCTGGGCCTCAGCTGGGGGCGCGCCCAGTTTGGATCGCATGATGTGACCACGCCTGCGCCCGGGTTCGACCTGCACGGGTCGTTCCGGTTCGTTTCCGCACGAGAGGCCTCACAGAACGCTGAATTGACCGGTCTTTCCGATATCGATGCCTCTGCTGAACTTGGGCTGGGGGTTGGCTATACCGGAGGGTTTTACCGTGCCTTTGCCGATGTCCGTTACGGGGTGGTTGGCCACGAGGGCGTGGCTGGTGAAGTCGGGGCGGATCTGTTCTGGAGCGCAAGTGACGATCTGGTATTGTCTGCCGGCCCCAGAGTGCAGTTCGGCAACGACCGGTTTTCCAACACCTACTTCGGTGTCACCGCGGCAGAAAGCGGACCAAGCGGACTGGCGGCTTACACCGCGGGTGGCGGGATTTACGGTGCGGGGGTCGAGGTTGGTGCGACCTACCGCCTGAATGCGGACTGGGGTTTGCAAGGCTCTGCAACTTGGACGCGTCTTCAGGGCAGCGCAAAAGACAGCCCGATTGTCGCGCAAGGCGACAGTGACCAGTTTGGCGTTAAGTTGGGCTTGACCCGACGTATAACCTTCGGGTTCTAAAGCGCCCGGAGGTGCCAAAACGGCGCCTGTGACCGACGCCATTGCGCACATCAAACAGCGCGGTGGCGTGGGGTTGAAAAATGGATCGTTGATGACAATCATCGATCGTTTGGATTTCACAAAACCCGAGGTTGAAAGCCGCATTTCCAAAGTGCGCAGGGCCACGCAGGCCGCCAAAATCGACATGTTTATCTGCCCGGACCCGTCGAATATGGCGTGGCGGGCGGGCTATGAGGGATGGTCGTTTTGCGCGCATCAGGCGGTTAGTGTCGGGATAAATCCGTGCGCCGGTGTGGTGTGGCGGGGAGCAGGACGCCCAAGACGCCCTGCGCACTCTTTGCATGCCAGCCTCTGACATCATCGGGTATCGCGATCTCTACGTCCAGTCCACCGAGCGTCATCCGATGCCGTATCTTGCGGCCAAACTGGCACAGCGCTGCTGGCAAAAGGGTCGGATCAGTGTCGAAATAGACAATACTGCTTCTTGGCCAAGACCTGTGATACGCTGAGCGAAGGGGGCGGCCACGGCGCGGTCTGCACGGATTGCGCGGCGCGGTGTCGAGAATGTTTTGAAACACGCCAACATCCTGAGTGGTGCGCCACAAGGGCATCCCAGCGTCGAGATTGATACCGCAACGGTCAACGGCTTTCACCTTGCGCCTGCTGGCGGCCCGACCTTTTCCTTGGCCTTGTTGCACAGGCGGATTGCCTTGTGCTGGTTGCGGCGGTGCTCTGGGCGCGTGTTTACAGCCACGCCAGCGTAAGGGCGGCCAGAACACAATACCGGCTTGCCTTTGCAAGTGTCACCAGCAGCAGAAATGGCAAAATCGGCTCGCGCAGGGCCCCCGCGACAACGGTGAGCGGATCTCCGATGATCGGTAGCCAACTGCCCAGCAAAGACCACCGGCCATAGCGGCGATACCAGTGTTCGGCCTTGGCGCGGCGCAAAGGCGAAACGGGGAACCAGCGTTTTGCCTCGAAACGCAACAAAAACCGCCCCAAGCCCCAATTCACCACAGAGCCCAGCACATTGCCCGTGGTCGCGACAATCAGCAGGGCTGCAACCGAATGCTCTGCCGTCACCAGAAGCCCGACCAGAACGGCCTCTGATTGCATCGGCAAAATCGTTGCTGCGACCAATGCCGACAAAAACAGCAAAGTGTATCCGATCATGTGTGGCCTGCCTGCTTTGGCGCAGGTTTCGTTGTGCGCCGTGCGTGCGTGTTAAGGATTGAAGGCATTGATTTAATCCTGATTTTGCGCCCAATGTGCCAGTGGGGTCTTTTCGCGCGGTGTGCTCTTCGGCGCAATGGTGATTTGCTGTCCCACGGACATCCCGAGTGCCATAAGTCCGGCATGATGGCGGTGCTAAAACGGCGGTGCTAAAACGGCGGTGTTAAAAAGGCGGGGCTATGACGCATAAGCAACAGATCACACTTGCCACCTGGATTGCGATTGCAACGGGGACGCTTTGGGGCGGGTACTGGATTCCCGTGCGCCGTCTGGAAGAGAGTGGCCTGACGGGGGCGTGGGGGACGCTGGCTATTGTGGTGGCGGCGGCCTTGTTGCTGTGCCCCTTCGGGATCACGGGGTTTCAACGGTTGAGGACGGCCAGTCCGGTGGCGTTGATTACTGTTGCGCTTGGCGGTGTGGCGTTTGTGTTTTATTCGACGGGCTTCATTTACGGACGTGTTTCGATCATTGTTCTGCTGTTCTTTCTCTCGCCTGTCTGGAGCACGCTGATCGGGCGGTACGTGATGGGATGGGCCACGCCCCCGATGCGGATAGCGGCGCTTTTGGTAGGGATTGCCGGTTTGGGCTTGATGCTGGGCGCACAAGGACAACTGCCGGTTCCGCGCAACATCGGCGAATGGCTGGGGCTGGCATCGGGTGTGCTGTGGTCGATTTCGACCATCGGCATCCGCTCGAAGGTCACGATGAAACCCGGCGAGACGGCCTTTGTGTTTGCAATGGGTGGGGTGATTGGTGCCGCGATATTGGCACCGTTGCTGGAGCCGTTGCCCGCTATGCTGGGGGCCGGGCACATGGCCGGCGTTCTGGCGTGGACTTTTGCGGCGGCGGGACTTTGGTGGGGGGTGTCAATGGTCGGGCTTGTGTGGGCGGCACAAAGGCTGGAGCCGGCACGGATCGGCATCTTGCTTATGGCAGAGGTGTTGGTCGGCACGGTCACAGCCGCTGTTATGGCGTCCGAGCAGTTGGGCCCGCTGGAAATGCTTGGCGGGGCGTTGGTGTTGTGTGCCGGTGTGCTTGAGGTGTGGCCCACGCGCGCAAAGTCCCACGCCAAAGCCGCCTGAACCAATTTGCCTCGGGGTGGTTTGATACAACGCTTGTTTGTGCGGATTTCGGGTTCAGACGACGATAAACAGACCCGGTCGAGCCTGCCGCAGGTTTGAAATCCTGTCGCGCATTTGTTGCGAATAGTCATTTCCCTCGACACAGATCATCGCGATATTCTGTGCCTGCTGCGCCCAGTCCAGCAGGGTTTGTCCGCTTGCATCGCGCAGCCCGCACCCGACCATGCCGATCTCTGTCACCGACGCGGGAAGTGCGGCGAGCAGGGCGCTTGCACCGGCATCGCCAATGCCGGGATTATAGCTCACGCTAAAGGAGCGCAGGGCAGGGGCGTTTGCAACCGGCACCTCGCCAAGCGCCGCTGCAATCGCGATCGCATCCGACAGCTCAAGGCCGGCACTGCGCAGGTGCAAATCAAAACCGCGACTTGCCGCCGTGAGACCTTCCAGACGGGTGGCGATTTTCATGCAAACGGGTTTTCGGGTCGCCCGCAAGGCGTTGCTCAAGGGATGGATGGCCAAAATATTTTGCCCTTTTGACAGTTCAAGTGCGGATGCACGGCCTGACCTGAGCAGTGCAGGTGCCGCAACACAAGCCCCGATCACAAAGGGCGCTTGTAGGATGCGACGCCGCGATAAATGCTTTTTCATGGGGCGCTTCCTTGTTGAAATTACCGCTGAATATCGACGTGATGGGCGGCCCAGTCAATGATTGACACGCGCGCCGCGAAATTGTGAACCAACGCAAAAACGGGCACTGGCGTGTTCGTAGTGGCCTTCAGGTGCGCTGACATTACGATTTGGCCCCGATTGTTCCGGTCCCAAGCCTTGTCGCCGGAGTTTTTCTTTGTCTCCGCAGACGATGCCAACGGAGCGATTAAACACATCAGCGTCAAAGCCGGCCTTGGCACCGTGTTTTGCACAAGGCCGGTCGCAAAGGGTTTTGCGGTCTTGCGCGCGCCACTTGTGCCGGAGCAATTCTTTATGCGAGGATTGCTTGTCCGGCCTTGAAAGGCGACAGTGCCGTAAGGTCAATTTTGTGCCTTGATCGCCTACTGAATTTTTCTGGATACGACATTTATGTTTCACGTCTCCGAGCCTGCTTTTCAAAACAACCCGAGATGTCTGGTGGTTTTTGATCGCGATACCCGTAAAATCTTGATGGTGAACCCGTCGGCAGAGCGTTTTTATGCGTATTCCGAGGCTGAATTGCTCACCAAATCCTTTGATGACTTGAGTGTTTGCGCAGCACAAACGGTTGTCGACAGCGCGCAAATTCACAAGGACGGCGCAGGAAATACGCTGGATGTGAATGTCCGGATTTTCGATGTTGTGATGGGAGAACGTACCGTTCATCTGGCCATGATCGACAAGCTTGATCTGCCCGCGCCCGAACCCGCGCCCGCCTCTGATCCGGCTTCTGACAGGGACGAGATCGTGATGCTGAAGGCCAAGCTGGAGCAGGCCGAAGCGAAGCTTTCAATCTATGCAACCACCCTTCAAAAGACTGAAAAGCTTGTGAATGTCGGCTATTGGGAAATGGATCTGCTGAGTACAAAAATGCTGTGGTCGGATCACAGGCTTGATATTTTCGGAATTGATCACAAGGGGTTGGATGGTGGTCAGATTGGTCTGACGTCGTTTGTGCATCCCGATGACCTGACGGCGTTCGAGACAAAGGTGGCTTTGCTTTTGACGCTGAATACGCCTTATTCAAGCGTTCACCGGATTGTGCGCCCGGATGGCGAGGTCAGATACGTGCGCGAGATCGCTGAAATCGCCGCTGCACCGTTGGATCGTCTTGTGGTGGGGGTGACGCAGGATATCACCGAACTCTATCTGCGGCAGGCCGCGGTAGAGGACGACGACAGGCGGGCCATCGACGCCGGAGAGATGGCCAAAGTCGGCGGTTGGACGCTTGATGCGCGCAATATGATGATCACCCGAAGCAGGGTTTCGGCTATGATCTGTGGCGAACCGGACCGTTTGCTGCTCGGTTACCACGAGCGTGGGCCGACCTATGCGCCCGAATACCGCGAAAAACGCCACGCGATCATAATGGCCTGTCTGAGCCACGCGACCCCCTTTGACGAGGTGATGGAGATCATTACGACCTCCGGACTGCGAAAATGGGTACGGTTCGCCGGTAAGGCACAGTGGAATGCCGGCAAAACGGCCGTGACCGGAGTAAACGGCGTGTTACAGGATATTTCGGAACTGGTCGCGATCCAGAAGCAATCTCAAGCGATGAATCTGACGCTTCAGGAGACATTGGAGGGGATATCGGATGCCTTCACCATGTTCGATCATGACTGGAACATCATTTTTATCAACGATGTCGCTGCCGGTTACCTGCCGCGGCCGGTCGACGATGCGGTTGGCCAAAATATCTGGGAGCTGTTTCCCGAAGCGGTGGGCGGCGTATTCGAGACGATCTACAAAGAGGTCATGTCCTCGGGGGAGACACGCCGTTTCACGGCACTTTCGGACATAAGCAACCGGTGGTTTTCGGTTGCGGCCTATCCAACGTCGACAGGCCTGACCATTTCGGCGCGCGACGTGACCGAAGAGCAGGAACGCGATCAACAATTGCAACTGCTCGAGATGACGGTTGAAAGCCTGAATGATATTGTTCTGATAACGGACGGGCGGACGCTTCATGATCCAGAGGGGCCCGAAATTGTCTACGTCAACGAGGCCTTTGAACGGATAACAGGCTATAGCCGTCAAGAGGTCATTGGCGGGTCTGTGGCTATTCTACATGGGCCCGAGACATGCCAGAACCAGATCAACCTTTTCGCCGAAACTCTGAAAAAATCCGAGCCGGCTCGGGGCGAGCTTGTCCACTACACGAAAGATGGCGAACCGATCTGGATGGAGATCACGATCGTGCCGATCAAAATGGCCGATGGTACAGTTACCCATTGGGTGGCGGTGGAACGGGATGTGACAGAGCGGAAGGTCGCGCAGGCACGGATTGCATTGAATGAAGAGCGTTTCCGGCTTGTTGCGGCTGCGTCAAAGGATGTGATCTGGGATTGCGATCTGAAGGCTGATGAAATGTGGTGGAACGACCGCCTTTTCGATGTTTTCGGCCATGACCCCTCGAGTATCGAAGAACGGGTGAGTTGGTGGGACTCGAACCTTCACCCCGATGAAAAGACCGAGGTCGTTGATGCGATGGAGTCCATCATCGGTGGCGCCCAAAACCATTGGAAAATCCGCTACCGCTTTCGCAAGGCCGACGGAACCTATGCAGATGTGATCGATAAAGGCTCGGTAATCAGAGACGATACCGGAGAGGCGCTGCGGATTGTTGGCAGCATGATCGATATTACCGAACAACTGCGCAAAGACGAGCAGATGCGCCAATCCCAAAAGCTAGAGGCTATTGGCCAACTGACAGGCGGGGTTGCCCACGATTTCAACAACCTGTTGGCCATTATCATGGGCAATCTGGAGCTGTTGAAAGAGGAGGTCGGCTCGCGGCAATTCAGTCAAAGCGAGCTTTTCGAATTGGTCGATGCGGGTATTCAGGCGGTCAAGCGTGGTGCTGATCTGACAAAAAACCTGCTCGCTTATTCAAGAAAGGCGCGTTTGAATCCTGTTCAAACCGACATTAACGCCATCGTCGCAGAGACCGAACGCTGGATGCGCCGGACCATCCAAAGCAATGTCGATATCACGACAGAGTTCGAAGAGGCCGTTTGGGATATTCAGGTCGATCAGGTCTCGTTGCAAAACGCGCTTGTGAATCTGCTGGTGAATGCCCGCGATGCAATGGCGGATGGCGGGGGGCTCTCGATCGGGACACGGAACCACTGGATTTCTACAGAAGACAGGGCCAAGGGACATGAAGCCATTCCGGTTGGACAATACGTTTCGCTGCGGGTCGCGGACAACGGCAGCGGTATCGATCCCTCTATTATCAAGCAGATATTCGACCCGTTCTTTACAACCAAACCGGTTGGCAAGGGATCGGGGCTTGGATTGTCGATGGTTCAGGGGTTCGTCCGGCAATCGGGCGGGGTGGTTCGGGTGCATTCCCGGCCCGGGCACGGCACGGCAGTAGAGCTGTATTTTCCGGCCGTCATACGGAGCGGTGCAGAGGCGCATACCACGGTCACCGCTGCGGTCAGCACGCCACCTCTTATCGCCGACTGCCCGGTTCGGAAATACCGGATTCTGCTTGCAGAAGATCAGAAGGAAGTTCTGATTATGCTCAAGAAGGTTCTTGAAAAGGCGGGTTTTGATGTGACGCCTGCGGAAAATGGCGATCAGGCTCTGGCCATTTTCAAAACGGAACCGGCGTTCGATCTGATTGTGACGGATGTCATGATGCCCGGAGAATTGCAGGGGCTGGCGTTGGCCAAGGCGTGTCGCGGCATCCGTGCCGATATTCCGTTCATCTTCTTGTCGGGGTATGTCGGCGACGCGGTTCTGCGCGAAAGTGACGCGGTGCGTCCGGAGGATATCCGTTTGATGAAACCGGTGTCGCGAAGCGACTTTCTGAAGTCTGTTAGAAACCGGTTGATGCATCTTGCCTGACGGCAGTGCGGCAGGGGTGCGCGTTATGTGATGCCGCTCTGCTCTTTGCGGTGCGCTCAACTCTTGCGGATCGTGGCCTTGGGGCTCGGGCGCGGTTGGGATCCGGTTTCAGGGGCCTCAACCAATTAAGCATCCTTGCGTCTGCCCAATTTGATCGGGATCAGGGAAGCGGCTCCGGGTTCGGGGTAGTGTTCTAAAGGAACCCAAGAGGAGACACCCGATGAGAGTGATAATTGCCGGACTGGTTGCCGTTTGTGGAATGCAAGGCATGGCCAACGCTCAGGACGCCGAAGGTGGAGCGCTGTTGTACTATCAGCATTGTGCGAGTTGTCACGGGCTGAAAGCCGACGGTGCCGGCCCGATGGCACCGGTGCTGTTGGTCCAACCTACCAACCTGCGCGCGCTGGCATATGGGGAGGGGGATACATTTCCGACAAAGCGGGTGGTTCGGCGCATAGACGGCGGCGACCCTTTGGTCAGTCACGGCTCCCCGATGCCGGTTTATGGACCATTTTTCGAGGACGACGATGTCGTGCTCAAGGTTGAAACCGGTGAGCTGATTATGACCAGTCGTGCAGTGGTTGATCTGCTGGCTTATCTGCGGACATTGCAGGAATAGAACAGACCTCTGGCGGTATCAGAACAGACTGCCGTGGTACTTGCAGGTGCCAGCAGGGAAAGGTGGTTTGATCTGTCACGCTTGTGCGCGTTCAAATGGCTTTGCATCCGAAGGTGTCGGGGCTGTTCGGCCTGAATCGCGGGTTGCTGTGTTGGCTTACAATTCATGACCTGCCCCCCGAAAATTCCCTCAGTTTAATGTAGAGTTTGCTCAACCTTTGAAGGAGCAAACAAATGCGACAGAGCCGTTTTACCGAAGCCCAGATTATTGGGATGCTCAAAAAGCAGGAAGCTGGGATGCCGACGGCAGAGGTGTGTCGCAGGCATGGCCTGAGCTCTGCGTCGTTCTACAAGTTCAAAGCCAAATATGGTGGCATGAATGTTTCTGATACCCATCGCCTTTAATCGCTGGAAGATGAAAACGCCAAACTGAAGCGCCTTCTGGCGGACACCATGCTCGACAATGTTGTTCTGAGGGATTTGCCGGGAAAGAACTGACGACACCGAATGTGCGACGGGCTGCAGCACGCAAGGCGATGCGGGATCATGCTATCTCGCAACGCCGGGCGTGCAGGCTTGTCGGTGTCGATCCCAAGACTGTCCGGCGCGATCAGCCGCCGGATAATCCGGTAGTTCGCGAAGAGATGAAGGCAATTGCCAGTAAGCGACGTCGGTTTGGCGACCGGCGGATCGGCGTGCCGTTGGAACGCAAAGGCATGTTCATGAACCACAAGAAGCTGCATCGGCTTTATACTGAGGCGAAACTGGGCGAGCTGGAAGCGCTGGGGCTGCAAGCGTGCGCGTGGATCACGAACGCAGATGCCGGTGGCCTTGCGGCCGGGCAAACGTTGGTCCTTGGGTTTTGTGTCAGATACGTTTGGTGCATCACGCAAGTTCCGTATGTTGGCTGTGAATGATGATTGCTGTCGCGAGAACCTGTGCCTGATGGCTGACACCAGTATCTCGAGCGCTCGTGTTGCGCACGACCTGGATGCGCTTGTGCGGATCTATGGCAAGCCATCCTGCATCGTCAGTGATAACGGCACCGAGTTCACAAGTCGTGCTATTTTGAAATGGGCCGGGGATAACAAAGTTGATTGGCATTACATCGACCTGGGCAAACCACAGCAAAACGCCTTCATCGAAAGCGTCAATGGCAGCCTAAGAGACGAGCTGCTGAATGAGGAGATATTCGATACGTTAGATGACGCCCGAAGGAAATTGGCGCTCTGGCGATACGATTACAATAACGTCCGACGGCACTCATCTCTGGGCAACCAAACACCCGCTGAAGCGCGCCGAGCGCTTGAGCAATTTGAGGGCTCCGCGCACGACCACTGCAAGACAGTTGTTTGTGAAGCAGACAACCAGAGGGCGCTTGCCCAAAACGAAACCGACGAATATCACATCCAAACCCGCAAACTCTCGTTATGAATGAGGGAGCCTTGGGGGCAGGTCAGAAGGGCTATTGGGTATTCCACGCGCCTGTAGGTTGCAAATTCAAAACGGATCGTATCCATGGAAGGCTGTTTGAGCCCAACGATCAAATTCAGAAAAACCTTGTTGAAGGCGGGCGCCCAGCGGCGTGAGCTGAATTTAATAAGGGCTTTCCCCTTCGCGGCTTTGTAGAATGCAGTGAGTGCGGGAACGGTATGACAGGAGCTTGGTCCAAAGGATGCCGAATGCACTATGCGTACTATCGTTGTGTGACACGCGGTTGTTGTCAGCAGAGCAAGTCGGTTCCACATGCAAAGTCTGAGGCGGGCTTTGGCGACGTCCTGAAAGGCCTGCAACCCGGCCAGCAATTGGTCGATCTCGCCATTGCAATGTTTAAGGATGCTTGAAACGGGCGGCTCAAATTCATGCGAACTGAAAGGCCCGAGTGGAAGCGTCGGGCGGACGCTGCTGAAAATGACATTACAAAGCTCGTTGACCGTATCTTGGAAACGGAGAGTCAGACCGTCCGAAGAGCCATCGAAGCAAAGATTGAAAAGCTAGTTTGTGAGAAAACTGTTTTAATTGGAAAGGGCGCAGAGCCTCTCCCAAATGTAGGCAGGTTTGAAGAATGTATTGAACTCACGCTGCAATTTCTCTCAAGGCCCTGGGGTATATGGAAAAATGTACGCTTTGCTGTACGTCAGACAGTGCTGAAACTGGTATTCTCGAAGCGTCTGACATTCGACCCCGATGGAGTAAATGAAAATATAAAACCACTATCCTTTTCAAGGTGTTAGGTGGCTTGCCTCCAAAAAGTTTGAAATGGTGCTGTGAGGGAGGATTGAACTCCCGACCTCACCCTTACCAAGGGTGTGCTCTACCACTGAGCTACCACAGCATTTCTAGTGTCTTGTAGGTCGTTTGACCCCCACTTGAAAGCGTTACTTTCGCCGATCTACTCCTAAAAACGCAGTTCTTAAACAACAAAGCGACACAAAAACGTGCGAAAAACTAAAAGCTGGTTTTCACGCTGTTCGGGGCCTTTTGTCTTTCAACGTATGTAGGGACGAACCTTAACTTGGGGCGTTTTAGCCTTTGTCAGACGGAACGCAAGGTGTTTTTTGGGCCATCTGGAAACTTTGAACATCGGGTGTTTATGATCTGAGGGCTGGTGCTGTCGCTCCCGATTTCGGGGGCGGCGAGCGTTTTGGTTTCCGTCAGGCTTCAAGACGTTTTGAGCGTTCAAGGTGGGCTTTGTGGCGTTCGGTATCTATATCCGGCCGAAACGCTGCAACATCTCTTGGTGATGCGCAAAACGCTTTGTATTCCGCAGGGCGATGCACGCAGGATCGAGACAGTACGGAACGTGTTGTCGTAGGCCTGCCCCGAAGGTATTTTTGCGTGTCATTTTGAACAGACGCGCAGCACTGTGCTTGGGTCCGATAGGGCGGTGCGTGTTGCCACCAAAACTTGTGTTTCCAGAGTGTTTGACCTGAATACGCATGGGCTGCCACAGATGCCCGGCGTGCAAGTCTACCACGGCGCTTTGACAGGCGGCGGTGAGACGGCAAATAATGATTCTAGACGGCGCACCGCCCCGCCGGGATTTGATCCAGCGGGGCTGTGCGATTACTTTGATTATCCGATAATGCGGTTGAAGGTTGCCGAAGGGCGCATCACCATCTCGGTCTTTGCCGCATCGGTATGATAATATCCGCCAGTATCGGCTGGCTTGCCTTGAGCGGCTGCAAAATCCGCCACGATTTGTGCTTCGTTGTCAGAAAGCGCTGCGGCAATCGGCGCAAAATGCGCAGCCAGTTCGGCATCATCGGGTTGATCTGCCAATGCCTGCGCCCAATAAAGCGCAAAGTAGAAGTGGCTGTCACGGTTGTCCGGTTGTCCGACGCGCCGGCTGGGGGAGTGGTTTTTGTCAAGAATACCTTGCGTTGCGATATCGACAGCATCGCCCAGCACCTTGGCCTTTGCATTCCCTTTTACCGTTCCCAGAAACTTGAGGCTCTCCCCGAGGGCACAGAACTCGCCAAGTGAATCCCACCGCAGGTGGTTCTCTTTGACCAATTGCTGCACGTGTTTGGGGGCCGAGCCGCCGGCACCGGTTTCGAACATGCCGCCACCGTTCATCAGTTTCACGATCGACAGCATCTTGGCAGAGGTGCCAAGCTCGAGGATCGGAAACAGATCGGTCAGATAGTCGCGCAACACGTTGCCGGTAATGGCGATCGAGGTGTCGCCCTTGCGGATGGTTTCGAACGACAGGCGCGTGGCTTCGCGCGGGGCGAGGATCTGGAAGCTGTCTGTCAAACCGGCGGTGGCCAACAATGGCTTGACGTATTTGATCAGCTCTGCGTCGTGGGCGCGGGTTTCATCCAACCAGAAAACCGCCTGACAACCTTCGGCCTTTTGGCGGTCGATGGCCAGCTGCACCCAGTCCTCGATCGGTGCTTTGCGGGTCGAGGCCGAGCGCCAGATGTCGCCTTTTGCAACGTCATGCTCGTGGATCACATC
This sequence comes from Paracoccaceae bacterium, assembly GCA_047629975.1. Lineage (GTDB taxonomy): Bacteria > Pseudomonadota > Alphaproteobacteria > Rhodobacterales > Rhodobacteraceae > JBLHUT01. The sequence goes on along the minus strand of JBLHUT010000009.1, from coordinate 17,589 downwards.
GCCGCTGTCCATCACCATGCGCACGGTGCCGTCGAACGGGATTTCAAAAGTCGTCGGGTGCGAGCCGTATTCTTCGGCTTTTTGGGCCATCAGACCGACGTTTTGTACCGTGCCGCAGGTGGTGGGGTCGATGGCACCGGTTTCTTTGCAATATTTGATCGCTTCATCATAAACAGCAGCATACGAGCTGTCGGGGATCACGCAATTTGCGTCGGCTTCAGCGCCGTCAGGGCCCCAGCCCTTGCCGCCCGCGCGGATCAAGGCGGGGATCGACGCGTCGATGATCACATCCGAGGGCACGTGCAGGTTGCTGATGCCTTTATCTGAATCCACCATGTAAAGCGGTGGGCGATTTTCCATGACGGCATTGACATCGGCCATGATGGCGTCTTTTTCAGGCAATCCGGCAACACGGTCGAACAAATCGCCAAGTCCCGCGTTCGGGTGGGCGCCCGCGGCGGCAAGTGGCTCGGCATAGGTGTCGAAAACCGGCGCCAGAAATGCCCTGACCGCGTGGCCAAAGATGATCGGGTCGGAGATTTTCATCATCGTCGCCTTGAGGTGGAGCGAAAAGAGGATCCCCTCGTTCTTTGTGGCTTCGATCTGGTCGGCAAGAAACGCATCAAGCGCCTTTGCTGACAGGAACGTGGCATCAACGACTGTGCCTGCGGGATATTGTACCGCGTCCTTCAGGACCGTGACCGATCCGTCCAGCCCCACCAATTCAATCCGTGCTGTGCCGGCCTGTGCCAGAGTGACGGATGTTTCGTTCGAGCGGAAGTCATTGGCCGACATGGTCGAGACATGGGTCTTGCTGTCGCTGCTCCAGCTGCCCATCGAATGGGGGTTGGCCATGGCATAGTTTTTCACGGCCTTCGCGGCACGCCGATCCGAGTTGCCTTCGCGCAGCACCGGATTCACGGCCGAGCCTTTGATGGCATCGAAACGCGCGCGCACGTCTTTTTCGGCATCCGTAACGGGCGCCTCGGGGAAATCGGGGATGTCGTAGCCTTGGGATTGAAGCTCTTTGAGGGCGGCAACCAGCTGTGGCATCGAGGCAGAGATGTTGGGCAGTTTGATAACATTCGCAGAGGCCGTCTTGACCAGATCACCCAGCACGGCCAGATCATCGGACTGGCGCTGTGTTTCGGTCAGGTTCTCTGGAAAGGCCGCCACGATGCGTCCGGCAAGCGAAATGTCGCGGGTGCCGATGCTTACTCCGGCGGGCGCGGTAAAGCTGCGGATGATCGGCAGGAACGATGCCGATGCCAGCTCGGGCGCTTCGTCTACTTTGGTATACACAATATCGGGGGAGTTCTGATCAACCATGATAATCAAGCCTTTTATTGGGGTTATTCCGGCTTTAGCCAATGTCGAGAGCAAGGTCCACAGATGGTGCGCAAACTGCGATGATACGACGCCAAAAAAAGTGGATTTCCGGTTTGATCACACTAAGGCCACGGGCTTTTGACCGGATGACAGTGTGATCACAGGTAAGAAAATGCAGTCTTTTCTGGTCTAGGGCGTGTGTCCAGCAAAGTATTCCAGTGAGCGTTGCAGATCATCGTGGCAAAATCCGCGTCCGATAAACACAACCACATTGTCATTGGCGGCATCACCGGCTGTGTTGGCGGGCAGGATTTCGGGAGATTGCACAATGCGTCGCACCGATTGGACCAACAGCCGGCCGCTTGGCGTCTGCACGACCCCTTTGACACGCACGATGTCGTGCCCGCGTGCGTGCAACAGGGCCGAAAGCCAGACGCAAAAGGCGGTCCAATCGATTGCCGGATCAATTTGCAGGCGTGTGGGAGTTACCGGCTCTTGTGAGTGGCTGTCGGGTAAGACGGCGACTTTGGTTCCCAGCGGCACCTCGGGCAGGGGGACCTGCGTGCCCTTGTGCGCCGCTCCGATCGACGCGCCGGGATTGAGCCGCCGCAAGGTCGCGATCAATTGTGCCAGCGACCCCGCAGGGGCGATGTCGGATTTGGTGAGGATCAGGCGGTCTGCGGCCTCGATCTGCTGACGGCCCAATGGCGCGTCGCGCAGCTGCTCCAGCGCGTGCATCCCGTCCACGGCGACTACAATCTCGCTCAGAACGATGTGATGAACCAGAATAGGATCTTTCAGAAACGCCGTAACAATCGGGGCGGGATCGGCCAGACCGCTTGTTTCCAGAACGATGTGATCAACCGGATCGGCACCCGCCCGCGTGCGCCGGTCACACAGATCCCGCAATGCGGAAATCAACGCCTCGCGCGCGTCGCAACACACGCAACCACCCGCCAGAACGGTCAGGTTTTGCGCAGCCCCCAACAGAACGTCGTCAACAGGAACCTCGGCGGCCTCGTTCACGATGACATGCACACGTCCAAAGGTTCGGGCATAAAGCTGGTGGCGCAACCACGTCGATTTACCCGAACCAAGGTAGCCACCAAGAACCGTGAGCCGCATCCGCCCCTCGGCGGGGATCTCAGCGGGCAACGGTCAGGGCGAGCAAGCGCGGATCAAGCGGGTCAATGGCGTGACCGGTCATTTTCTCGGCCAGAATCCAGAACTGCTCAAGGTCCGTGGCGCGCGCACTGTCGCCCGTCGAAGAGGACAGCGCGATGCCGGGAACCTGTCCGTCGTCATGTGCTGCCAACCCGAAGGCCGGCAACACGGTGTTCAGAACCTGGGCGCGCCGGTAACGGGCGCGCATCCGGTCCGTGGCCGTGACCGAACCGGCCTCGGTCCAATGTCCTGCGGCCGCAGGAAACCCGCAATTGGCACACATGGCGCAGTCCTTTCGTCAGAGAGGTCAGATGACCTCGGGGCGGGCGTCGCCCTCGAACGGGAAGCGGGCGCGGAAATCATCGGCGATCGCTTCGAACGGCATCCATTCGACGCCCTCGTGGCCGTTGATATACTCGATCAGCCGCTCCAGCATCAACAAAACCTGCGGGCGGCCCGACACATCGGGGTGAATGGTGATCGCAAAGACTGCGTAATCCATCTCGCGGTAGACCCAGTCGAACTGGTCCTTCCACATCTGCTCGATGTCGCGCGGGTTCACAAAGCCGTGGCTGTTGGGCGACTTTTTGATGAACATCATCGGTGGCAGGTCATCGACGTACCAGTTGGCGGCAATATCAACGAGGTCGATCTCGTTGCCATGCACCAACGGCTTCATCCAGCTTTCAGCGGCCTTTGTGTAGTCGATGGTCGTCCACTCATCGCCCACACGGGCATAAAATGGCTGAAAATCGCGGTAGCCCTGACTGTGATCATAGGAGAACCCGTATTTCTGCAACAGGGCCGCAGTCGAATTCGACATTTCCCACCACGGCGCCACATAGCCGCGCGGCGACTTTCCGGTCAGCTTGTCGATCAGCTCGATGGATTTGACCAGCACGTCTTCCTCTTGGGTCGGGGTCATTGCGACGGGGTTTTCGTGCGAGTAGCCGTGTGCGCCCACCTCGTGGCCCTGATCAACGATCATCTGCATTTCCTTGGGAAATGTCTCAAGGCTGTGTCCGGGGATGAAAAAGCTTGTCTGAAGATCGTATTTCTTGAACAATTTCAGCAGGCGCGGAATGCCGACTTCGGTCGCGAAAATTCCGCGCTGGATATCTGATGGCGAGTCGCCCCCGCCATAAGAGCCGATCCATCCTGCAACAGAGTCGATGTCCGTGCCAAACGCACACATGATTTTCTTCTGGGTCATTGTTCTGTTTCCTGTTTTGTGATGGGTGGCGCGGGCGACGAAGCGTTCAAGGAGCACGCCTGCGGGGGCGCACTCCGGGTCCGAGCCGCACGAGGGCCGCCGCCATCCCGCACGCCGCCGCTACGCCGTCGATCACGGGGGCGCCGTGTTGTTTTGCCAGATCGGCAGCCAGATCGGCCATTCCCGCACAGCCCAGAACGATTGCGCCGGCGTTATCTTCGACCAGCGCACGAGCGACCTCGTCCGAGACTTTGATGCGCGCGTCCGAGCCGGGTTTTTCAAGATCCAGTACAGGCACCTCGCTGGCTCTGACGCGGGCACAATGGCTTTCCAACCCGTAGGCGACGATGTTTGCCTCGATCACCGGAACCGAGATCGACAGGGTTGTCACAACGCTAAAGCGGTGACCCAACAGCATGGCGACGTGAAACGCGGCCTCGCCGATGCCGATGACCGGAATATTTGCAGCCCGTCGCGCCAGAAAAAGGCCGGTATCATCGAAACACGCGATGATGCAGGCGTCTGCTCCACCTGCCTCGGCTTCAGCGACTTGCTCCAGAACAAAGGGCAGGGCGGCGTCACCATCATCAGGTCCCTGAATGGACGCGGGCGCCCCGACGCAGGTACGGCCCTCGATTTCGACGTCCAGTGGCGATGCGGCACGCGCCGCCACGACAATCTTTTCGGTCATCGAGCGGGTGGCATTGGGGTTTATGACGGCGATGCGCATGACTTAGACCAACCCCTTGCCGGCATCGGAGCCTTGTCTGGATTGCTTGCGTTGCGACCACAGGGCGATGACCAGAAAAATTCCGATGATGACCAGCGAAAAGATCGTGGTCAGCGTTCCCAGAGCGTAAAGCACAGGCGAGGTGACGTTGGTCGTCATGCCGAAAATCTCGAGCGGGAGAGTGTTGTACGACCCCGCTGTCATCAGCGTTCGGGCAAACTCGTCGTACGAAAGCGTAAAGCCGAACAGGGCAACCCCGATCAGGCTGGGCGCAATGATCGGCAGCACCACGTGGCGAAAGGTTTGCCATCCGGTGGCGCCTTGATCGCGCGCGGCCTCCTCGTAGGATGGATCGAACCGGTTGAAGACCGCAAACATGATCAGCAATCCAAACGGCAGGGTCCAGGTAAGCTGCGACCCGAAGCCGGACGTTGACCAATGCACGTCCATGTTCGTCTGCCCGAAGATCAGGCCGACCCCGAGAGACACAAGGATCGACGGGATCGTAAGGCTGGTGATGATCAGATAGAACAACGGGGTCGCGCCGCGAAACCGCTGGCGAAAGGCCAGCCCGCCCATCACTGACACGATAACCGTGGTGACCATCACCATCAGCCCCAGCACCAGCGAGCGGCGGAACGAACCCCAGATATCGCCGACGGCCTGTTGCTCGAACAGATCGAAATACCAGTGCATCGAGACACCGTTCATCGGAAAGGTCAGGCCGCCTTGGGGACCTTGAAACGACAAGATCGCAATGGTGATCGTGGGGCCGTAAAGAAACAGGATGAAGACCGCAAAAAAGGCCGCGAGAAAATAGAACGAACGGGGCCGGTTCTCTGACATCTCAAAGCTCCTTTCGGATATCGACAAAGCGCAGCATGATCGCAATCATGATCATGACCGTCGCCAGAAGTACCACGGCCGTGGCCGCCGCAGAGGGATATTGCAGCAAGGCGATATCGTTCGAAATCAGCCGCCCGACGTTTGCCGACTGACTGCCCGACATAAAGCGCACGGTGATGAAATCACCCATCACCAATGTGACGACAAAGATGGACCCGATCATGATGCCCGGCTTGGTCAGGGGGATAATCACGTTTGTCAGTATCTGAAGTCCGTTGGCGCCTCCGTCGCGCGCAGCCTCGATCAGGGAATGGTCGATACGCATCATCGTGTTGAAAATCGGCACGACCATAAACAGCGTATAAAGGTGCACAAAGGCGAGAATAACCGCGAAATCCGAAAACAGAAGCCACTCCAGCGGGGTGTCGATCACACCCATATTAATGAGTGTGGTGTTCGCAATTCCGTTGCGGCCCAGAAACGGGATCCATGAAATCATTCTGATGATATTCGAGGTCCAGAACGGGATGGTGCAGAGCAGGAACAAGGCGATTTGCCACGTCAGCGTATGCACGTGGAACGCCAGAAAATAGGCCACAGTAAAGCCGATAAGCAAGGTGATGATCCATGTGATCGACGCAAACATCAGAGTTTTGATGAAGACCGAATAGGTGACGGGCGATCCGAACAGGAACTCGTAATTGTCGAACTGGAACGCGGGATAGATTGAGAATTCTGTCGCCCCCCAGAAGCTGACGGTCACGATCATGATGATCGGAAGGATAAGAAACGCAGTGAGCACCGCCATCAACGGCGAAACCAGAAGCCATCCTTTGATATTTTTTGAACCTGTCAGATTTGCCATGGCTGCCGCTTTTCTGTTCTGCATCAAAAAACCCCTTCCCGCGAGGGCGGGAAAGGGTGGTGCAAAGACCGTGCCGGATCGGGTGGCATGGCCTTTGCTGGATTTCGTCGCTTAGGCTGCGATGAATTCGTTCCACTTGCGAACCATGTACTGGTTCTCGTCCATGACAGCGTTCCAGCACGCCACAGCGCCCATACGCTCGTAGAAAGATCCGCCATCGCGCACCGCGCCGGCCTTCTCCATCACGACGCCTTGCGGGTTGGCGATGTCGCCCTGTGCCGCTTTGCCTTCGAACCAGTAGCCCCACTCGTCGGCGGTCATGAAGTTCTTGGAGGTCTCTGGCACAGCAGAGTAATACCCCTGACGCATCAGATATCCACCGACCCAGCCGCTGAGGTACCAGTTGATGTATTCGTATGCCGCATCCAGCTCGAGGCCGGACAGGTTGGCCGACAGACCGATGCCGCCGCCCCAGCTGCGATAGCCTTCCTTGAGGGGTTGATAGACGCACGGGATGCCCTTTGAACGCACAGCCGTAATCGCAGGCGACCACATGGACTGGATCACGACTTCGCCGGATGCCATCAGGTTGACGCTCTCGTCGAACGACTTCCAGAATGCGCGGAACTGACCGTTCTTCTTGGCTTCGGTAAAGATGCCGATCGTCTTGTCGATCTCTTCACGGGTCATGTTGCCTTTGTCGCCATAGGTGATCTCACCCATGGATTCGCAAACCATCGCCATGTCCATGATGCCGATCGAAGAGATGTCGAGGATCGAGGCCTTGCCCTTGAACTCTGGGTTCAGCAATTCGGCCCACGTGCTGATCGGACGGTTGATCAGGTCGGGGCGGATGCCCAGTGTGTCGGCATTATAGATCGTCGGGATCAGTGTCATCCAACCGGATTCTTCGGTGGAGAACTGGGTCGAGCCGGGACCATCGACAAAACCGACGGTGCTTGGGGCGGTGCCTTGGGCGACAACGCTGTCGGGGGTCAGTTTGCCGGATTTGAAGGTGCCGACGATCTTGTCGTAGTTGGCGATCTTCGAGACATCCATGGCCTGCAGGTTGCCTGTTGGCCAAACCTTCTTGCAGATCCAGTACTCGATGTCGGCGATGTCAAAGCTTTTGGGCTGTGTTGCGGCGCGCTGTGTGACGCTGTCACTGTCAAGTGCGGTCATCTCGAGCGTGAAGCCGAGGTCTTCTTTGACCTTGTCTGCGACGTCGTTCAGGTTCGAAACACCTGTGCCGAACTGGCGCAGGGTGACGTTTTTGATGTTCTGGGCCCAGATCATTGGTGCGCTCAGGGTCGTGGTTGCGGCGGCACCTGCAACGGCAGTGGCACCGCGAAGCACCGAGCGTCGGCTGATCAGGGTGGTGTCTTTCAGTGTTTTGGTCATACGGACCTCCTTGGGTTTATTGGTCGTTTAGTGTCGGTAAAATATGCGATTGCAGCCCTGTCACGCAGGTCAATGGGTCAGGGCATGCAGATCGTCGGTGTTCCAGTTTGCGGTTGCCGCGTCTCCGATGCTGTAGGGGGCGTCAAAGAACTCGCCCTCCGGCACCAGTGCAACCAGATCGTCACCAATTGCTCCGCTGACGGCTACGGACACATGGGCGCCTTGATACTCGACGCCCGTTACAGTGACGGACACACCGGCTCCCGACGGGGTCAGGCGCGTGCGATCGGCGCGCAGGGCATGCTTTGCACCGTCAAGGGTAATGACGTTATGTCCCCCCATAAAGCGTGCCACGAATTCCGACGTCGGCGTGTTGAAGACATCGCGCGCAGAGCCTGCCTGTTCGATGACTGCGTTGTTCATCACAACGACCTCATCGGCCAGCGCCAGCGCCTCGTCCTGCCCGTGTGTGACATGCAGAAACGTAATGCCAAGTTCGCGTTGCAGCCGTTTGAGCTCGCCGCGCATACGGATGCGCAAAAACGGATCAAGCGCTGAAAGCGGCTCGTCAAGCAACAGCACCTGGGGTTTGGTGATAAGCGCACGCGCCAACGCGATCCGTTGTTGCTGGCCACCTGACAATTGCGCCGGCATCCGTGCGGAAAAATCGGCCATGCTCACAAGCTCCAGCACCTCGTGCGCCTCTTTGTGGCGGGTGGCGCGGTCAACACCCTTCATCTTGAGGCTGAACGCAACGTTGTCGATCACCGACAGATGGGGAAACAGGGCATAGTTCTGGAACATCATCGCGGTGCCGCGTTGCGCGGGGGGGCGTCTGGAAATATCCGTCCCAGCCAGCAGAATTGCCCCGTCGCTTACGGTCTCGTGCCCTGCGATCATACGCAGGGTCGAGGACTTGCCGCAGCCGGATGGTCCGAGCAGACACACATATCTTCCGGCGGGAAAGAGGTGACTGACACTGTCCACTGCTGTTGTGTCGCCATAGCGCTTTGTCAAAGCCACCAGTTCCAGATCCAGAGCAGTCCGCACGATAATTTCCTTCTCCACCACCAAACCGTTGGTAAGCAGATGAATTAAATTTTCTCCACAAGAGAGCAGTTGGAATTTGGACGATCGCCTGAATTTGTATAATTTATGGGCTATTTTTTCGTTTCGGCCAATTTTTAGGGCAAATTATATCTCCATTGATCGCTTTGTCCGGCGAAGCCTAAAGATTAACTGCGGGGCGTCTGCTGGTTTTAACAGGGGGTAATTTGCGCCGCAGTATGTCGGAAAGGTGGCGTGCCGATGCACCCAAGCGGGTGACATGTTTGCGCGACGGTTAATCAAGTGCTTGAAAAGGGAGCATCACAGGGCCGTCCGGCAGGAACTTTGCCCATCTGTTGCTTTTTAAGGCCGAAATTGACGCAGGCGGGATTTGTTGGTGTAATATGTATACACTTGTATGTTAGCGTTGACTCAACGTGGGTTTGGCTGAGTGAATAGGGTTTGGTAATGGACGAATTGCTAGGGGATCTGGCCGTCGTGCGCACAACGTCGTTGACCAGTGCGCTTGAGAAGCAGTTGGAGCGGCTGATCGTGCAAGGAGAGTTGGCACCCGGAGAGCGGTTGAACGAAATTCAATTGTCGACACGGTTCGGGACAAGCCGGGGCCCGCTTCGGGAAGCCACGCGCAGTCTGGAGGCGAAAGGTTTCGTCGAGGTTATCCGGAACCGCGGTGTTTTTGTGCGCACGCTCACCATGGACGAGGCGCTTGAAATCTATGAAATCAGAGGCGTTCTTTTCGGGTTGGCAGGACGGTTGGCCGCCCAGAGGATCGACGAGGAAACACTTTCAAAACTCAAAAGGCTTCATGAGCAGATGGAGGCTGCCTCGGCTGACGGCGATTTTGATCGCTATTATCCGCTCAACCTAGCGTTCCATGATCTTATCGTCGAGGCGAGCGGCAACAAGACGCTGATAAGCGAATATTCCCGTTTGGTTCAAAAGATGCATCTGTTCCGTGCCAAGGGTCTTGTGCAGGGGGGCGGGCTTGCCGTTTCGAATCGCGAGCATGGCGAAATGCTGGAGGCGCTGTTGGCGTGCGATCCTGATCGTGCGTTTGCGGCCCATTTGCAGCATGTCGAACATGCAAAACTACGGATGACGGCGGTACTTGATACAGGTACTTGATGCCCAACCGCCGTGGCGGTCGGGTCCGGGCCATGAAGTGTTCCGGCAGGTGGCTCTGGGCCGTGATCGCTAGACCCGGCTGCGCGCCACTGGCCGACCTGCCGTTTTGACCTGTTTCCTAATGATCGTGTTGGTGAGAGTGATCATGATCGTGATTGTGGGAATGAGGCTCTTCGTCCAGTTCGCCGTGAATAGCAAATTGATCCAATCCTGCGGCCTGCGGCTCGATTGCACGAAAGCTTTCGCGCACGCCTGCTTCTGTCAACTCGCGGGCCACCGTCAGCAGCGTGTTGGGCGCGTGTTCATCGCATAACTCCGACATCTGGCGGATTTCTTCGGCGGCAACCGGCAACGCAGCCTCGATCGAGGGGGCACCGTAGATCGCCACAAAGTGCTGGGCAAGATGTCGGGTCAGTGTTTCGACTTCGCCCGGTTCCACCTGCGTGACGGCAACAAAAGTGACTCTGCCAAAGGTTTCAACACCAAGCCAGCCGTTCGAAAATGCCTGCCGGGCCTTGCCTGTCAGATCGCCTTGTCCCCAGTCGGAGAACTCGAATCCACCCGAAAGGCACCATTCGCCCGTGCGTGCCGGGGAATGGAACACATTCATGTCGCTTTCGTCAAAATGGATGGCACGGGCAAGTTTTGTGGTCGGGGTTGGTGTCATGGTCGTGCCTCCAAAAGGGTGGTGAGGGGGAACAGGCGGGTCCGGGTGTCGGTTTTCAGCAGCAACCCGAAATCTTCGTCGATGCCTGTAAACGAGCCGGACACACCGTTTTGAACGATTTGCGTGCCGACACCATGCGCCAATCCGGTCCATTCGCGGTGGACCGCCGCGGTGCCTTCGTCTTCCCAGCGGTTGATCCAGACAAGCGAGTGGCGCGCCCATGCCTCCAGCAGATTAAGCGCGTCGACTTCGGCGCACCCTTCGGAGTAAAGAGCGGTCTGGTCGGGGGTAAGCCCAGACTCTTCGCTGCCGGGCCAAAGCGACAACTCGAAGCCCACAACAAGCCAGTCGGGAACATCTTGCGGGTCGGTCGTGGAGGCCGCCATGCGCATGCGCCCGCACAGGCCGCCATTCACGCGCAAGCCACCGGCCCAATCGAAATGCAGGCCCACTTCGGGCGGGGCAAGCGCGCCAAGCGCATTCTGGAACCCGATAGAACACACCGGCATCATGGCGGCAGCTTTCGACAGCGGAACTTCGGGGGCAAACACGAAGGCCGCGCGCAGTTGCGTGGCACCCAGATCATGAACGATCAGCCCCGCGTCGCACCCTTTGGTTGCCTGTTCGATAGCCACTTCGAAAGGGTCCTCCCCCGCCTGTACGGCATGGCCGGCAAGAAGCGGAGGAAAGCTTGGTGTGCTCATGCGTGTCCGTCCCGGATCAGGTTGCGGGCAACCTCGCGGAAGACCATTGCCTGTGAGGAATCGGGTTTCGAGACGACAATCGGCGCACCACCATCGGCTGCCAACCGGATATCGAGGTGCAGCGGAATTTCCGCAAGCAGCGGCACACCGATCTTTTTGGCCTCTGTCGCAACGCCGCCGTGGCCAAAGACATGTTCTTCGTGACCACATTGGGAGCAGATGTGCGTGCTCATATTCTCGATCATGCCGATGATCGGCGTCCCGAGCTGATTGAACATGTCGATCCCTTTGCGGGCATCCATCAACGCGACATCCTGCGGTGTGCTGACAATGATCGCCCCGTTGAGGTGTGCCTTTTGGGCCAGCGTCATCTGCACGTCGCCGGTGCCCGGTGGCAGATCGACGATCAACACATCAAGCGCCCCCCACTGGACCTGTGACATCATCTGTTGCAGCGCGCCCATCAACATCGGGCCGCGCCACACGACCGCCTGATCCTCGTTGGTCATCAGGCCAATCGACATCATGGTCACGCCGAAATTGCGCATCGGCAGAATGGTCTTTCCATCCGGTGACGAAGGCCGCCCCGAAACGCCCAGCATGCGCGGTTGTGACGGGCCGTAAACATCGGCATCCAACAGGCCCACGCGGCGCCCTTCGGCGGCCAGAGCACAGGCAAGGTTGGCCGAGACTGTCGATTTTCCGACCCCGCCCTTGCCCGAAGCAATCGCCAGAATCCGGTCGATACCGGGAATTTTCTGGGGGCCCTTCGGTTCCGCGGCGCGCGACGGTTTAAGGTCGGGCGGTGCGGCGGCAGGGGCGCTGTGGGCAGTCATGATGATCGATACCGCCCCCACATCGGGCAACGCACGCACCAGCTCTTCGGCCTTGTCGCGCAACGGGGCATAATCGTTGGCACGGCTCGGGCTGACTTCGAGCACAAAGCGCACCGATCCGTCGTCGCCCACGTTCAGGGCGCGAACAAGTCCGCTGGCCATGATGTCGCCACCGCCCGCAGGATCCTCGAGTGTCTTGAGGGCCGCGATCACATTTTCTCTGGTCAACGCCACCTCAGGAGTTCCCCTCGATCTTGCCGGTCACGACGTGTTCGACCTCAAGCCCGTCGATTGTCAGCACGACTTTCGCCTCGAAGGTTTTGCCGCTGGTGTCGCCGGCCTTGCGCAATGCGTCTTCGATCGCTTGCTGCGAGGTTACGCCAACCTGCTTGAGGAATTTGCGCATCGACATGTTAAAATCGTCGCTCATTGGACTCTCCCTTTTGGTATCTTATGAATGCGTTGACGCATTTACGGTGTTGCCTGTAGGCTTGCAAAGCACCAACTGCGCGGAGCTTTGTAGAAATGCGGATTATTCTTCTTGTTTGTGGCTTGTGGTTCGGCCTTTGCGGCACGGCGATAGCCCAAGAGCGCAGTTTTCGGCTGTCGGTTCCCGAGACTTTGCTCGACAGTGGATTTATCAAATATCTGCTGCCGCGGTTTTCGTTGAAAACCAGTGTGCGGATCACTGTCGTGGCGGCCGGAGCACAAGCCGATGCCGCCTTCGGAGACAGCGGCGTGCCGGTATTCAAGGGGGCCTCGATCTTGTGGCATCTGCAAAAAACCGACGGGCCCCACACCGACCGTTTTCACGACTGGTTGGTGTCGGATATCGGCAAGCGCACCATCGAGGCCTTTGAAGTGGACGGCGGGGCGCTGTTTTCGGGGGATGTCACCGCGGCCGTGGCTGTGACGGAATTGGTCTACGAGGGCGATACCGTTCTGGGCGAGACGCAGTCGTTGAAAAAATGCGGGCGCTGCCATGTCATTAACGACTCGAACCGGATGGATGCCATCGGCTCGACGCCCTCGTTTGCCGTTTTGCGCGGGTTCGCGGATTGGCAGGGCAGGTTCGAGAGTTTCTTTGTGCTCAAGCCCCATCCCGCCTTTACCCAGATCGAAGAGGTCACACCTCCGTTCGGCGACCAGACGCCGTCGCCGATCGTACCCATCGAGCTGACGCTCGACGAGTTGGACGCGATCGTCGCGTATGTCTCGACGATCGAGGCTGCGGACCTTGGAGCGCCAATGCAACTTCAGTGATCCTTCCGCTTGGTCAGATAATCCTCGCTGGTACGCACGCGAGGGCGTTCGCCGGCGGCAAACGGGTTGTTTTGGGAATGATACTGGGCGTTGATCCGGCAGTTGTCACACATCTGGATCATCCGCGCGGCGGGACCTGTGGCAAACATCGAATGCTTTCCAGCCAACTTTTCCATGATCTTTTCAACCGTTGACTTGATCCCGAACAGCGAGCCGCATTCGACGCAGGCGAACGGTTCTTCCTCGTGGACGACGCTTTGGGTAAAGGCGGCATCGGTCAGATCGAGTTGCGGCACCAGACTGATGGCGTTTTCGGGGCAGATATTGCTACACAATCCGCACTGAAGGCAGGCGTCTTCCTGAAATCGCAGTTGCGGCTTGTCGGGGTTGTCGCCCAACGCGCCTGACGGGCACAATGACACACACGACTGGCACAATGTGCAGGCGTCTTTGTCGACCACGACCGCCCCGTAAGGTGCGCCTTTGGGAAGGGGCAGGATCGTGGCATCGGGGTTCAGGGCTTTGGCCGCAAGCCGCGCGACCTGACGACGGCTACCGATCGGCATGATCGGGGTGGCCAGCGGGGCAGGGACCTGCGCGTTGTAAAGCAGGTCGGACAAGGCATCGGGATCGGCAGGTTCGATCAGGGTCACCTGATCATGGCCCGAAGCGTTTCCGGCCAGTGCACAAGCCAGTGCGGCCTCGCTGATAATGGCATCACGTTCGGTTTTCGGCCCCAGAAGGACACTGACATCGGCGAAACCTGCACCGATCGCGGCCAGCATTTCAGCATGGCCGAATCCGGCCAGCGCCTCAAGACCCAGCGGGATGACATCGGCCGGAAGCCCCCGCCCAAAGCGGGCCGCCAGAGCGATCATCGTGACGCCGTGATCTGCGTCGTGCACCAAAAGGCGCGGGGCCACGCCACCGGCCTTGCGGTAGCTGCGGGCCAGCGTGTCGATCCGCTGGAATATGCTGTCGACGGTGGGGGCCTCATAGGCGATAGCACCTGACGGACACACGGCCGCGCAGGCACCGCAACCGGCACAGATCATCGGATCAATCGCAACCGTGTCGCCCGCTGACGTGATGGCACCGGTCGGGCAAATATTCAAACATTTCGAACACGCGGGCTGTTCGGCGCGCGAATGGGCGCAAAGCGATTCCTCAAGGCGCACGTAGAGCGGCTTTTCGAAGGTGCCGATCATCTGCGCGGCGTCGCGCAGAACAGCGGCAACCGCGGGTTGGCTCTTGGGGTCGGCGCGCAGGTATCCGTCGCGCTTTTCGGGAGCGGGAAACAGCGGTGTCGCGCCGCTCAGATCGACGATGATATCGCAAACCGATTGTCCGCCATCGCGCGCCGCACTCCAGCCAAGCGGCCCGCGCCCGCCCGTGACCGCCTGCTGCAACCTGTCGATCGCCAAGGTAAAGCGCCCCATCGTTCCCTTGGCCGACTTGAGAGCGCCGCGCACGCAGTCATAGCGGCGGTCAAGCGAGGGTTCGGCATCAGCGTCTGTCAGCAGCACCGTTACGGCAAGAGTGTCACACAACACTTCGGCCGCAGGAATGACCGCATCCGCAGCCCCGATAATCAGGCAGGTTCCTTCGGACACCACATCCAGCGTTTTGACCGGGCTGCTTGGCAGTAACGCCAGCGCCGTCAGAGCCGCCATCTTGGGCATCGCGCCGGCGGCGTCGTCGCTCCATCCTGCGCGGTCCCGAAGATCGACAAATCCGGGGGCGGGCGCGTCCAGCTCGTCTGCCAGCGTCTCGAATGTCTGGCGCTCTTGCTGGCAGGCGATAATGGCATTGCCCGCCTCGATTGCCTTGCCGGCCAATGCCATTTGATCGCCGCACAGGTTGGTGTGCACCCGCGAGCAGTCGAGTCCGGTTGCCTTGGCGATGCCGTCGGCATCAAGCTTCTGACTGCCGAGGCAATCGCACAGGATCAATTTGCGTGTCATTTCGTCTCCTCCGCGCGCCAGAACGTTGACGCCCCCTTTGAGGTGCGTAACCTAGGCGCGAATGCACGCGGGTGCAAACCCGATAATGAACGGCAACCGATTGTGTTTGCTGCGGCATCCGGTCCGCTGGTCGGCGCACCCGGAAGGGGTAATGTTGCATTGGGTATGGCATTGCATACAAAAAACACTTCCAACGCGGCGCAGAGTGTTGCAAGTTAAGCGGACAAGCGAGGGAAACGGAACGCTTTGATACCGATAGCACATAGAACATCATCGATACCTTTGGGGGTCGTGATTCGAAAGTCACCCGGCGTTACACGCTGGGCAAAGTGGGTGTGGATGCCTGTAAGCGTCCTGCCCGGAGCTGCGGCTGCCGACTGGAAGGTTCTGCGCGAGGACGGAGCCTGCACCGAGTATCACGCCGCGACAGTAACGCTCGAGTTGCATGCCTCCGAAGCGGAGGCCTACCTGAACGGACTGTCCGCGCAGGTGCCGTCGATCTACATCGTGCTGCGCGAAGCCGAAACGGGAGAGTTTCCCTATGATGTGCTGATGGCAACCGCCTCGCCTTACGAGGCGCAATATTACGCCGGTGGACCTGATGATATCGTCGAAAAGGTTCCGATGACCGAAGGATTGATCGGCTGGGTGAACGATTTTGTGCAAACCCATCACGAGGAAGAGGTTTTCGTAAAGCGCCAGCGCGACAAGACCCGTACGGATCTGGTTGAGGACGGGATCGGCGATGCACGGATTGCGCAGGTATCCGATGTCTATCGCGCCCCGTCGCGTACCAAAAAGGCGATTGTGCATTGAGCCGCACTGGTGATTTCTGGTCCCGCCGTCGTGCCGGGGTAGAAGCCGAGCAAGCGCGTGTGGAGCAGGCAGAGGCCGCTCTTGTCGAGGAGGCAGAGCAAGAAGTTCTCGAGGCGAAAACCGATGAAGAACTTCTTGATGAATTGAAGTTGCCGAATCCCGACGAGATGACGCAAGGGGACGATTTCTCGGCGTTCATGTCAAAGGCCGTGCCGGAGCGTTTGCGGCGCCGCGCGTTGCGCAAGCTGTGGCACACCAATCCTGTGCTCGCGAATCTTGACGGATTGATCGACTACGGCGAGGATTATACCGATGCCGCCGTCGTGGTGGCAAATATGCAGACCGGCTATCAGGTCGGAAAAGGCATGTTGTACCACATCAAGGCTTTGGAGGAACAAGCGCGCCAAAAGGCAGAGCAACTCGCCGCACTTGTCGGCGAGGATGGCGAGGCCGTCATCGAACCCGTCGTCGAGACACCTTCCTCTTCGGTGCGTGCGCCGGGAGCCGCGCCTGTGGTCGCAGCAATGCGTCCTGCCGTGCCGGATGTTGCCGCCGAGGCACCCCAACACATCGATGCGGCGGGTGCGGCTTTTGCGCAAGACGAACAGTTTTCCCCCGAGTTGGACCCGCAAGACAATGTGCAAGCGTCACATACGCCGCGCCGGATGCAATTCAATTATTCAACGGAGCCCGCATGAAAGCCATGCCACAAGCCGCCCCCCTTCCCGAAGAGGACCGCCTGCGGGCGGATCTCTACAATTTCCTCGGCTTGCTTTTGTCCGGTCCACCTGACCAGATTCTGTTGGATCAATGTGCGGGACTGTCTGGGGATCAAAGTGCTCTCGGGCAAGCGATCAGCGGTCTGTCACGGGTTGCGGCTGTGACCAAGCCAAAGAGTGTCGAGACAGAGTTCAACGCGCTTTTCATCGGTCTGGGGCGCGGCGAGTTGCTGCCTTATGCCAGTTATTATCTGTCAGGTTTTCTGAACGAAAAGCCGCTGGCGGCGTTGCGGGCCGATATGGGTGCACGACGGATCACGCGCGCGCCCAATGTTTATGAACCCGAAGACAACATCGCGTCACTCATGGAAATGATGGGCGGCATGATCGTCGGGCGGTTTAGCACAGCAACCACGCTTGATGACCAGAAGACGTTTTTCAACAAGCATATCGCCTCTTGGGCCGGCCATTTCTTTGCCGATCTCGAAGCGGCGAAGAAGTCTGTCCTTTATGCCTCGGTTGGTGCGGTTGGCCGCGCCTTTCTTGACATCGAGCGAGAGGCGTTTCGAATGACGACAAAGTGAGCGATCACCTTGTTATTCCTCGGCGGGGCACCGCTGTTCACCGGCGAAGTCACTTCGCCCCAACCAAAGGGAGAATTCCCATGAGTGAAAAAACCGAGCAGGCGACAAGCCGTCGTGATTTTCTGAAACTTGCAGGTACTGCGGCACCTGTTTTGGCGGCTGTTGCGGCTGTCGGTGCGACCCCAGCCGAAGCGTCGATCGTTGACGCCGGTGCCGGCCGCATGCAGGACACGGCACACACCCGTGCCTATCTTGAGAGTACGCGTTTCTGATCCGTCAGGCCGCGTGAGATAAC